>SOJU01000111.1 GCA_004376465.1 Anaerolineales bacterium
GTCCGACCTTATATATACTCATGTCTTGTCGTTTTACTGGTCGATCTCGGCGAAGGTTTCGTCAAGCCAATCGAAGATACGCTGGTGAGAAAGCGCGCTGGCGCCAACCTGGCAATGTTCCCCGGCCGACTCTTCGCTGGTAAAGAACATAAATTCTTTGGGAGATATCAGGGCGTTGTAAAGCTTTCGGGCTTGCCCGGGGAAGTCTTGATCTGCCTCGGAATCACAAACCAATGTGGGACAGGTAATTTTGTCCGCTATACCTCTCATTGTGTAATCAATGTATTTGAGCATCCACTCGTGCGGAGAGGCTACTCCAAACGTCCACATTCCCTGCTGTATGGCCCATCTCAGTTGCGTATTCGACTTGGCCATTTCCATCACCTGGTCGTCAAAATCCGATGGGTTTTGGATCAGATACTCTTTGAGGTCTTCTGGGGATTCTTGGAAATGAGCTGCCATGCCTTCGAAGACACTGAAGATTCCTCCATTGGCAATGCAGGCAGCGATGCGGTGCTCGTATGCAGCAGCACGAGGTGCAAGATAACCGCCGAAGCTCAAGCCCATGAGGGCGATGCGGTTGGGATCGACTTCAGGTCTCGTCAATGCGTAGTCGACCACAGGCGTAACTACCTTCTCCCAGTCGGCTCGGAAATGAATCTTCTGCTCGCGTATGACCCTGCCCTGCCCGGGACCTTCGAATGCCAAGCAGTTATAGCCTCGCCGCAGAGCAGCCGCCGCACCATCGAAGTAGAGTTCTTCAAGGGTTCCGTCAAAGCCTGTATGAAGAATCAGTGTGGGGCGGGGAGTACCCGAGTCATCTACGAGGAAAAAGTACCCGGGCAGGGTTGTCCCTTCATAGGGAATTTCGACAGCCTCGACTGGGAATGGGAAGAGCTGTGCTGCCCTGGCGAAACAATCATGGCTTTTTCCCCAGGTCTCCAAAATCCGTGGATCGGTAGGGTTTACGTGAAGGAAGAACTCAGCCGAGCGATAGTACATGGAAGCCCGAAGATAGGTTTCACGGGCACTAACTCTATGCCCATCAGCCAAGCAGTTATTGGCGATCTCGCAGATCCGGTCGGCAGTCTTGAGCCACTCTTCGTACCAGCTTTCGAAATCTGCTTCTTTGATGCGGTGAGCTATGGATAGACATTCTCCGATGTCAGCGCCACCATAGTAGGTATGTCCAATCGCTCTCACCAGTTGGTATGAAAACGCGGGATCCTGAAACACGAGCTTCATTTGTGTGTCGCTCTCTCCGGGTTTTCCTGCTCCTTGGCTGGTGCAACTTAAGGTGAAAATTGTTGAGATTAGAACCAAAACCAATATAACATGCTTTAACTTCATATCTTCCTCCTATAGATAATGCTGCAGGACGTCACCCAAATTCCTGATGTCCTTAAAATACTCGAAATAGTAATTACCTAACAGGGTAATTCTATCATTCATTTCACTCTACCTTTTTTCTTTTCTTCCTTCGGTTAGAGTAGCTTAGCGTCGTCGATATTTTGCCATAATAAATGGAATGGCAAAGTAAGGAACCTCGCTCCAATCAGGAGTCAAAAAAGATAATCCAATGCAAACTAGCGAAATAGTGGGTATAACTAGATTTCTTTTTTTATTCAAGAGTATCATCTGTGCGCTGAGGTCAGGGTCTATGAGATGGCGTTTGCCCGTGGCATACGACCAATGCATATAGAATATCGATCCAATAGCGAGCAGATTGCATTGGAAAAATATTGCTGCAATTTGCACATCACCGTGTTGCGCAATCAGGGATGTAGAAAAGGGTATCAAGGCGATGAACATGAGGCCCAGAATGTTTATCCAGAGGAGCCTCTGGTCAATAGCTTTGATGAAATGGAACTGGCGGTGATGGACAATCCAGAATATGGCTAAAAGGATAAAGCTCAGCGCATAATTGAAAAAATCAGGCCATAGGCCTAGCACCAGTTTGGGTAGTACCTGGGCGGCTGCTCCCTCTGGTATGGTCGGAACCTTAAGATTTAGAACCAACAAGGTCATTGCAATAGCGAATACACCATCGGTCAGTGCTTGGATGCGTTTAGTGCTCAATACAGAAGTTAACCTTTTAGAACTCGATGTATTCATGTGCGGCCTCTTTACTTTAGGTTGCTGACGTTGCCCGAGGAGCAATTAACAATCACTTTTTCAAGCCCTTTTCACTTAAGCATCCACATATTGGATTTGATCAGATCATCAGGAACCGTCAGATTCACATCTTCTTTGACAATCGTGAGTTGTTTTACTAAAAAGCCATCTTCAATTAAGATCTGTATAGAGTCAGTAATTTCATATTCATCTCTCATCGCTGTTCGCGGGGTTCGCCGTATAGCATCGAAAATGTGCAGGTCAAAAAGATAGAGGCCGCATCCTTTGATATTATGAACAAGGTATCCAGGCTTCTCTATAACTTTTTTTTCATTTGAGGTAGTACCCACTTTATTAATTTCCTTCCACAGGTTCAAGATAATATTTTAATCCAAATCCCATCATAACTTGTACTTAAGGGGACAATTTTATTCTACCTGGGAATTATACCTATACTTAGCCCATTCGCAAAAATTTGTATTATTAATGATATTGGAACAAATAAATTAGTCAATTTATTGTTGCGTAAAAGCTTGACAAAGAAACTCAAAGACTATAATCTTTCTATAAGAATATCTGGAAG
>SOJU01000161.1 GCA_004376465.1 Anaerolineales bacterium
ATACCCGTCAGCTTGCTGGCGGGATGAATGGGCAAGCAGGGGTTTGGGGGCGGCATCCCCCATGACGCTTGTTCCGTTGTGAATGCCCCGTAGCTTGCTGCGGGGTAATTTACTCTCGGTGCAGAGGTTCTAACGAAACGCGCCCGCCAATCCCGCTGCCCCCAGACCAAGCATCCCCAAGATGAGAGCGGTGAAGAAAGTAATAGCCATTATGGCGGCCCACCCCAGGAGGACGGTTACGATCGTCTGCGTCCAATCAAGGTCGAGCGCCTCTTTGGCGGCGATGAACCAGGAGAAGAGCCCGGCGATTGCGGCGGCAAGGCTTATGGGAGCGGCGACGCAAGCGAGCGCTGGCGAAAATGCCCCGACGATGCTGATTACACCAAGCACTCGCCATATATATGCAAGACCTAATGTGCGGACGAGTTCATCAAAGGTGACTTCGGCTTTAAAGACGGTCTGGCCCACCCAGGTGATAACCGCCGTGCCAACGGCGAAGCCGATGATCCCAACAACAGTGCCGACCAGCACACCGACAATCCCGGTAGCTGGTTGATCGAATCCCCCTGCGCCGAATGTTGAACCGAGCGAACCAAGGAATGCAGTAGCTGCGACGATAATCCAGGCGGTTGTCGTAAACGACGTGTCGTGCTCGACCTCACTATATACTTCTTTGTTGAACATAAAGGCTTTTGTGATGCGATCGACGAGCATGATAAAAACTCCTTTCACGAATTAAGATAGTGCCTCATCCGTGGCGATGGACCCTTGCTAGTAAAACCCTCTTTGACACGTTTCGATACGATTTGCAACAAGAAAGCGTGGGGCAGCGATGGTTGCGCTGCCGTATAATGCCGACTTTCTCGGCGGAGGTTGCGTGTGTGGGTAGGAGTCCGAGGCGACGGCGGCTGGCGCGCCCCGCGAGCTCTGCAGGATCGCCAGCACGAAGCCTCTTTATGCCGTGTCGTCCTGCCACCAGCGCATGCCCAGGTCGAGCAGAAGCAGGCGCAGGTCAGACTTGCTGCGCAAGCCGAATTTTAAGAGCACGTTGTGTATGTGCGACTTGACGGTCTCGGAGGAGATCACCAGTGCGTCAGCGATCTGGTGGTTGGTTTGCCCGCGGGCCGCAAGCCATGTCACCTCCTGCTCGCGCGGGGTGAGCGAGGCCAGGGCGTGCTCTGCATGCACCCGCAGCGTCTCCTGCTCCAGCCCGCGCTCCAGGATGTCGTTAACCAACATCTCCGGCGAGCGGGCGCGGGCGCGCGCGGCGCGGCGCAGGCGGGTAGAAAGCTCAGCGCTAACCTCGACTGTCCAATGACGAGAAGAAAACGCGGCTTTTTTTGGAGGCTGCTTGGCGGCTTGGCGGAGGTATCCGAAAACACCACCTTGGCGGGGTGGTGCTGGGGCTTGTTCCTCGCAGTTGCGTTCCCGACGGAAAGATCGGGATCTACGCTCGAACCACACGATCGACTCCCTGGCGCTGCAGAATGGACGGCGGGGACACCGCTGGCAGTTCGATTATATAGAACAAACGTTCTATTGTCAAACAAGAGGCCGTGTAGACCCCTCCGGTATTCCCTGTTAGACTCGGCGCGAGATTGTCGCGCGGAGCGAAGAATCACTCAGGCAGAGCGATGATTTTCGCCAGTTGTACGATCTTGAGGTACAGCGATGGATCATAATTTTCCTACAACCAGCAACCAGCGGATGATTGGTCACGGCCAGCCATGGTCTTATACCCGCGTGGTGGCGGCGTTGGTTCTCTTCCCGGCGGTGCCGATGCTGCTGCTCTCCATCGCTACTCTGGCATTGTTTTACTTAGCTCCCGGCCGCTTCGGGAGCTTGATCGCGCGTCTCCCCGGGGAATCGTTCATCCGTACGGCGCTTGTCTTCGCACCGGCGACGCTGTTTGCTATTGTGGTCCTGGCTGTCCTCTACGCTGTGGAGAAACCGCGCGCCGAGATCGAAACTCAGCCTGTAAGGATCCAGCCTCGAAAGCGCAGCCTGCCAGTCGCAAGGACGGCGGGGATGCTGATGCTGATCGTCGCCCTCCCCGCGTTTATGTTTTCACTCTCTGTATGGGCGCTGTCCTTCGTCTCACCTTCCCGTTTTGATCGTCTGATCGAGCCGTTTCCGGGCGAGGCATACTTGCGCGCAGCTACACCGTTCCTGCCCTGGATGTTCTTTGCACTCGCGCTCATCGCAGTGCTGCTTTTAGTTTCTTTAGGAAGTGGAAAAGAGGACATAGAACGCGACAAGGTCGAGGATGCTGAGGCGCGGCTCGCGCATGGAACACAAGAACCCAAGCGCTTGATCGACTATGCGGTAAGCGTCGTGCTGTTCACGGCAATTCCCGCGTTGCTGGGATCTCTGGCGGCATTGGTGTTTTTTTACGTTCAACCGGAACGGTTCGCTCGTGTGATCAGCCGTCTTCCGCTGGAAAGCCTGGTGCGGGCAGGTCTGCTTTTCGTCCCTCCGACTTCTTTTATCGTGGTTGTTCTGGCTGCGATCTTTCTCCTGCGTCCCCGCTTCATCGCAACTGCACGCTCACAGGGCGTGGTTGACGACGGCATTGTTGAGAAACCCCCGTTGCGTTCGACATTGGCTATATGGGTGTTAAGTGCGGGGTTGAGCTTTTCGGCAGCGCTGGGCTTGGGTTTGCTGGCTGTTATAGCGTACCTACTCTTTCGTTAGCGGAGATCTTGATGATCGAATTTATTTCATCGTATCCATTCGTGCTCGCACTCCTCGCCGCCGCCCTGGCTGAGTTCAGTGCCATCCTCGTTCGGCGGACGGCGCCCATGGTCGGGAAATGGCTCTGGGGGCTGGCCGGGATTCTCTCGGCCCTGTCCGCAGCCGGCCTTGTTTGGTCATTTATCTGGGTGGTAGCTATGCAGCCTCCCCAACATCAACCGCCAGCGGTAGTTTTCCAGGCGATCGGCATGTTGATTGTGGTTCCCGGAGGGATTTTTCTGATTTGGTCGCTGATATCGTTAGCGCGACAAACCTTCTATGCTTGGCCCGGGGCACGGTTAGTTACGAAGAGCCCATACGACTACCTGCGTCGCCCAATGGGGGTAGGGATTGGATCGATCGCCCTTGGACTCGCACTTCTCACGAGCAGCCAGGCGAGTTGGGTGTGGCTGCTAACCTGGGCAATCCTCTCGCCGCTGCTCTTCGAACTCGAAGAGTGGGAATTGAAGATGCGATTGCCCGGGGCAGAGGATTATTTTAGCCGGACCCCTCGCTACTTGCCCCGATTCCGGATTGGGCTTCGCAAGTAGACACTCAAGACCTCCTATATTATTCCAGCGCTATACGCTTTAGGTGTTTACGAAAGTGCTTGAACACACCTCGGTTGCAGGCCAGTTGTTTTCTTAAGAAGCCTCACGAGACTTTTCCGACTGTCTAATAAATACAGATCCCGCGTGCCAAGCTAAACGGGACCGACAGAAGACTGAGTGCGACAGGGTTACCCTGTCCGCGTATTCATCAGATCTTCATATATACGGCACCGCGTATTCGAATGCTCAGGATATAAATTAGGCAGCAAAAGAGTCATGAAGAGAAAATGACCAAGAATATAAGGAAGGGTTATTGTGAAAAAGTTAAAAGGTTTAAATATGGGTTTTGTTTTTGATCGGATTGCTTGCCGTCGCGGTGGCTGCGTGCAGCACTTCGACGCCTGAAGTTCCTGCAACCGTAGATATTCCCACTGTGGTGGAAGACATAACTATTGTAGATGAAGAGAACACCACTTCTGTAGATCCGGCCGCTCTGGACCACGCATTCAGCGGGATCGCAACTACAGATCTGAGCGCGGCTGAGGCGGAAGGCCTTAGCTTTATGCGCGAGGAAGAGAAGTTGGCCAGGGATGTCTATCTGATGCTCTATGAACAATGGGGTATCCGCATTTCCCAGAACATTGCCAAAGCCGAAGAAACGCACA
The DNA here is from genome assembly GCA_004376465.1 of Anaerolineales bacterium. Lineage (GTDB taxonomy): Bacteria > Chloroflexota > Anaerolineae > Anaerolineales > E44-bin32 > E44-bin32. The sequence goes on from SOJU01000161.1 coordinate 3,950, forward strand.
TGAGTGCCGTAGCAGGACTTCTAGAGCGCTACGGTCTTCCGGATCCAGCGGCGGATACGGCTGTGGGTGTGTTTGCCAATCCTGAGCTGCAGGCACTGTATGACCAGTTGATGGAAGAGGGAAGCAAGTCGTTGGCTGATGCACTTCGTGAGGGCGCCTTGGTGGAAGAGGTAGACATTGTCGATCTGGAGAACTATATCGAGCAGACCGACAATGAAGATTTAATTCTGGTTTACCAGAATCTACTAAAAGGCTCTTACAATCATTTGCGCGCCTTTACATCCACCCTGGAAAAGCAAACGGGAGAGATCTACCAGCTTCAGCTTTTAGAATCGGACGCGTAGATTGGATCGTCGCTGCAGGAATTGAGCTAGCGGATTATTACAATGTAGACCGTGACGTTGGCATGCAGGTGTCCGGATGAATGGTTCCGGCGAGCATGATGGACATCACGGTCAATTTTTTTCCTCAGGGGACAGGTTCCAGGCGGAGAATTGCCCCATTGTGATCAACAAGATACACCCGACCTGCGTGATCCTCCCCGAACGAACTGATTGTCCCTGCGACTTTGAAGAGCGGCGCGCTCAACCACGAATCGCTCTCATCGCGGATTAAACCCCAGACCCGCCCGCTGCAATAATCTCCGTACAGATATACCCCCTGCCAGGTCAGAAGGCTTGGGTCGCGAACCACCACACCGCCAGTAACTGAGCAGCCTAGGCTGTGGTCGTATTCGGCGATCGGATCGATAAGAGCCTCCGCGTCACCGCCGCTGTAATCGTGTGCACCCTCACGCAGATTCCAGCCGTAGTTTATCGCGCCGGTCGAGTCCGCAGGTAGAAAATTGATTTCCTCCCATTGGCTCTGACCGACATCGCCGATGAAGAAATCCCCGGTCATTCGGTCGAAGGCAATCCGCCAGGGGTTCCGCAGGCCATAGAGCCAGATCTCAGGCTGCCCGCCGCTATCTGCAAAGGGGTTGTCCTGCGGAATAGCATAGGACGCATCTGTATCTACGTCGATCCGCAGTACTTTTCCCAGCAGTGTATCTAGGCGCTGACCGTTGCCGTGCGGGTCCCCACCGGAGCCCCCGTCGCCTGTTGCGATATAAAGATATCCATCCGGTCCGAAAGCCAGCGCCCCACCATTGTGGTTGGCATAGGGTTGATCGATTCGCAGCAGCACCCTCTCACTCTCGCTCTTTCCCACGCTGTGGTTCGCGTCGGCGTGATATTCGGCGATAATGGTTTCACCGTTGACGCCGCTGTAATTCACAAAGAAACGCCCGTTTTCGTTAAAGGCCGGGTGGAAAGCCAGTCCAAGTAAGCCCTGCTCGTTCGCGCGGTCGTTCACCCGATCGCGGATGTCGAGGAATACTTGCGGTTTGTCCTGGTACCAATCGACCGCCCAGATAAAACCTCGTTGCTCGACAACGAAGACACGATCATCGCCAGCGTTCGTCAGGGCGAGCGGTCGAGTGAACCCCGAGAGCACTTCCTTCCAGTCGGCCGACGCGGGGTCGGGCAGAGCGATGTTGCGCTCGGTCGTGGTTTCTGTGGGCTGCGCCGTCGGCGTGAAGGTTGGCGCAAGTGTCGGTGATGGGGGCGCGGCTGTAGGTGGCAAGCGCGCGCAGCTTGTGAGCAGGACGAATCCGAATAGTAGTACGAATCGATGCATGGGGAGTGCCTCCGGCGAGACGTAGCGTAGAATTGTACCCTAGCGAAATTGGTGTATATCTGGGTTGGAGAAGTAGTGGAACCGAAGAGCGTCGACGACGGATCGCGGCGAAGTCTATCAGGATGGAAATAGAGGTGAGGTTATGCAAGACTTATTTGCAGGCAAACCCTACGGTAAGGAAGCGCTGTTCGCCACCCGGATGGTGAGCATGGCGGCGAACCTCTGCCGCGAGATTCAGAGCGAGATGGTCACCCAGGCGTTGGAGAAATCGGATCGATCACCGGTGACGGTAGCAGACTTCGCCAGCCAAGCTGTGGTCGCTCGCTTATTAATGGATACCTATTCGCAGGACCCGCTTATTGCGGAGGAGGCCAGCCAAACCCTGCGAGTGGCCGAAGGAGAAAAGACACTTAAGGCTGTGACGGCGTATGTTGCCCGCATTCATGAGGGAGCAGAACCGGAAGATGTCTGTCAGTGGATTGATCATGGGAACGGGAAGACAGCGGATCGGTTCTGGACCCTTGACCCTATCGACGGCACGAAGGGTTTTTTGCGCGGCGATCAATATGTGACTGCGCTGGCGTTGCTCGAGGCGGGTCAGATTGCCGTCGGCGCGCTGGGCTGCCCGAACCTGAATCACCAGCTTGAGCCCGAGATCGGAGGCGAGGGGGTGGTCGTCATCGCGATTCGGGGTCAGGGCTGCTGGGCACTCTCGATGGAGGGGAAGCCTTTGGGGAAGCTCTCAGTTTCCATGATAAGTGACCCGGGACAGGCGCGAGTGCTGCGCTCCTTTGAGTCCGGTCATACCGACTCAGGGAAACTGGAAGAGATCACAGAGCATCTGGGCACAGCGCATGCGCCAGTGCTCATGGATAGTCAGGCGAAATATGCGCTCATGGCTGCGGGCAAGGGCGATTTGCTCTTCCGCCTGCTCTCTCCAGCGCAGCCGGGCTATGTGGAAAAGATATGGGACCAAGCCGCAGGCTCGATCGTCGTCGAGGAGGCAGGCGGGAAAGTGACAGACCTGCGCGGAAACACGCTCGATTTCACCCGCGGACGCGGATTGACTGAAAACATTGGCGTGCTCGCTTCTAATGGACGCCTGCATGACGACGCCCTGGAGATTGTGCGTTCCATCGGCGCAGACCGACGACAGGAGGGTGTGTGAGAAAAGGACGTTATCTAGACGTTCTTGCCCTGCTGCTCGCCCTGAGCGGATTGGTGATCACCGCGTGGGTATCGGATGACGTATTCGAACGCATCCCCCATGTTGAGGACGAGTTCGCCTACCTATGGCAGGCGGAGGTGATGGCGGAGGGTCAGATCTCGCAACCCTCGCCGGAAACACCCAGGGCTTTTCCCGTTCCATTTGTTGTGGATCATGACGGGCAGCGTTTTGCAAAATACCCGCCGGGTTGGCCGGCTGTACCCCGACCGCAAGATTTACCACTATTATCCAGAGACTCCGTGAAGGTTTTATTCCGGGCTACGGTAATTTGATGGAACACAGGATTCGTTTCTTATTGTAGGATTACAATGTATGGGCAAGGAGTTCCGCCAGGGCATTTAGTCTTGCGATTGAGCGCTATTAAATCATCTAGACGTTGGATAGTATTGAGGTGTTTCCAGTGACGTGTCGGGTCCTATAGAATTGGTGGAGAGAACCGGCCGGGTCCAATCAGGAGTGAAAGAAGATGGATGACGTTATGAGCGAACAATCGACAGAACAACCATTGCGCGCCGCCCTGGATCGTGAACTAGCGAAGCTAAAGGATGATGTTCTCCAACTAGGGGAGATGACTAGCGAGGCCATTGCCCGAGCGATGGAATCGCTGCTGAATCGAGACACTGTGTTGGCGCAGGATGTCGTTAACGATGATGCTGCCATCAACGCAAAGCGCTTCGATATCGAGGAGGAAAGTCTCTCGCTCATCGCCACGCAGCAGCCCGCGGCGGGTGACCTGCGTGCTGTCGTCGCGGCGATGAATATGGTCGGCGATCTTGAGCGCATGGGCGATCACGCCGCTGGGACCGCAACGATCGTGCTGCGCATGGAAGAGGAAGAACAGATAGAAATACCGCCCGGGCTCTCGTCGATGTTCGAGAAGACCATTGAGATGCTTCAACAAGCGCTGAGCGCATATGCGCAAGATGACGCAGCTATGGCTCATCAGGTCGCATCGATGGATGATGAGATCGACATCATTTATAAGAAACTGTTCCGTGATTTGATAGAGTTTATTGCTGAACATCCGCAGATGACCACTGGAGGGCTGTACTTGCTGTTTGCAGGCCACAATCTTGAACGCATCGCCGATCGCTCCACGAACCTCGCGGAGCGTGTCGTTTTCCTCGGGTCGGGTAGGATGCAGGAACTCAATCCAGAATCCGACGAAGCAGGGTTGAACTAGATATTCGCCTTCTCACTATTATTAATGTCAAGTAACACGAGACCGTCGACACTCCTTCCGAAGAGCGTAATTGCCGGATGACACTTTGAGTCCGCTGGACCAAAAGAGTCCCGTTTTGCCTGGTTGGAATTGGCTACCCGCTTGACATATTGAAGAACATCGATATAATATCTTATAGACGGACATCAATATGAAGCAAAAATCTGTGGACACGGTTGAGTTTGCCAAGGCGATTGCGGACGAGACTCGTCAGAAAATTATGGCGATCTGCTGCTGTGAGTTATTGAGTGTGAACGATATTGTTGAGAAAACCAATGTCGCTCAACCTACTGTTTCGCATCACTTGAAAATTCTCAAGACTGCCGGGCTGGTGCGATCGGAGCGACGCGGTAAGCAGGTGCTCTACACGCTAAATCAGGAACGGATGGCGGAAGGGTGCTGCCAGGTGGCCGAAAATTTCGCGCCTGAGCACCCCGTCGAGCGTATGGGTTGAATTCAAGCACGAGAGTTTTTTTTGAGCATATATATCGAAGTATATAAATAAGTCTATTGAAGGAGTTGTGAAAATGATGGAGAAAAATGGCCAGGGAAAAAGTGTAGACATTCACACTCGAGTACGTGATCACTACGGGAGTATTGCCGCTGAGTTTGAGGCAACAGGTGAAGCCGGGTGCTGCGGACCCGCAAAGACCAGCTGCGGCTGCTCTTCACCGGATGCGGTAGATGGGCTCATCAATACGAAGCTCGCACACATTTACGATAACCCGGACGTGGAGTCCTTGCCCGGCGAGGTGGCTGAACTTTCCCTGGGATGCGGCGATCCGGTGACGCTTGCTTCACTTGAGCCAGGTCAGATCGTGCTAGACCTTGGCTCAGGCGGCGGAATCGACTGCTTTCTGGCTGGGAAGCAAGTGGGAGAATCTGGCCGCGTTATCGGTATCGACATGGCCGCCGAGATGATCGAGAAAGCACGCCTCAATAAAGAAAACCTTGGCGCGGAGAATGTCGAGTTCCGATTGGGGGAGATTGAGCACCTTCCGGTCGCCGATGAGACCGTGGATGTTGTGATCTCGAACTGCGTCATCAATCTAAGTCCAGATAAGCCTCAGGTCTTCCGTGAGGCCTACCGCGCACTGCGACCGGGAGGTCGCCTGGCTGTAAGCGACATCGTCACTGATGGAGCCCTCCCCGAGGGGATAAAAGACAATTTGAGCGCATGGGTTGGGTGCCTCGCTGGTGCGCTGGACGTGAAGGAGTACACCGCAGCAATTGAGTCCGCAGGCTTCGTCGACGTGAAGCTCACGCCGGTTTATCCGGATGAATCTGTAATCGAAGCTGCTTTAGAACAGCTTGATCCTGAAGAGCGCCTCGCCGTAGATGCCGGTTCAAGTCGGGTGGCTTTGGTTATGGAAGGTGGGGAAGCAAAACCTTATTACTTGGGTGATGACCAGGGCCTGAGCAGCGAATCCATTCGACAGATGGTCTTCAGTGCGAAGGTCACAGCCCGTAAGCCAGCAACTCTCCAAAGCGGCGAATAGACAAGGGCTGCACCTAGATAATCTTTCCCTCTATACTCGTGAACTAGGGACATTCCACCCGAGAATATCCTCGCGATGGTGGACGCGCTCGAGGCGTTTGGACATTATTACTAGTATTCCCAGAATACCCGTCAGCTT
>SOJU01000244.1 GCA_004376465.1 Anaerolineales bacterium
AACGGAGAGCCCTATGACAGACCACGAAGCGAAGGTAGAGCGCAGAGGCTTCTTGAAAATCCTGAACAGCCTGCTCGCTGCTGTTGGATTGACCGCAATCGTTGGTCCCGCAATCGCCTACTTCTGGCCCTCTAAGTTGGAAGAAATGCCCTCAGAGCCGGTTTCCGCAGGGAGCGAGGGATCGATCCCCGAAGGAGAGGCCAAGACCGTTAGATTCGGCCGCTATCCCGCGTTAGTGATCAATACACCGAAGCGAGGGATTGTCGCCTACTCCGCTGTCTGCACACACTTCGCCTGCCTCGTGAAATGGAACCCCGAGATCGATAAGATCGAGTGTCCTTGCCATGAAGGTTACTTCAGCGCCGTCGATGGCTCGGTCATCAGTGGTCCTCCCCCTACCCCGCTTGAAGAGATACTCGTCACGATCGTAGATGGAAACATACTTATAGGCGGTGAAGCTTGACCACAGACACAGCGCCATCTTCAACACAGCAAGAAAACGCGCGTGAACCTTCACGCTGGCCGCGAGCGATTCGAGAATTCCTACTTCACGCCATCATCCAGGACAGGGTGCTTAAGCGTGCTTATCCTGGTGTGATGCATCTCCTGATCTTCTGGGGAATGATGATCCAGATCCTCGGGACCGTGATCAACCTGCTGCAATACCCTCTTTTCCTGCCCATTGAACTTCCCTGGCCGCGTGGCACCTCATTACTTTGGTTCGAGCTGGTGATGGACATTGGTGGTGGGATGATCATCGCCGGACTTCTATTGGCTCTCGCCCGGCGAGTGTTTTTCAGGCCGGCTTACCTCAAGAACCGACTGGAAGATGGCTACACACTGCTCTTGCTTTTCACGATTACGATCCTAGGTTTCTTCTCCGAGGCGGTTCGCTTCCTCGCAACCCAGCCTGCATGGCAAAACTGGAGCCCGATCGGGAACTTGCTCGCACAAGCACTTTCCGGCGCCGGGGTAACCATCGGTCCAAATGCTCCTATTCACGCCGTCCTTTTTTGGACACACTCGGTTGTGGGTTTTCTCTTTGTCGTTAGCCTTCCTTTTACAAAACTCAGGCACATTATCGCCAGCCCTCTAAATATCATCCTGAGACCTTTTCGCCCATTGGGAGAACTGAGCACGATCGAAGACCTGGAGACAGCCGAAGTCCTTGGCGCGGGCGAGATCGCCCAATATCCATCTGTCTCTCTCTTGTCATTTGACGCTTGTACACAATGCGGTCGGTGTGAGGACGTATGCCCGGCCACAATCAGTGGTATGCCCTTCTCGCCGAGAGAGTTGCTTTTCTCGCTTCAAGCGTCCATGCACAACACATTGATGGGCGAGAATGGAAATTCGCCCGCTCCTCTGCTGGGTGGATTTGTCGATAAGGATAACCCCTGGCTGTGCACAACCTGCGGCGCTTGCCTGCTCGCGTGCCCTGTATTCATCGATCCTGTCTCCGCGGCGGTTGAAATGCGGCGCTACATGACGCTTAACACCGGTGAAATCCCCGGGTCGATCGGTGAAACCTTGATGCAAATGGAACGTCGTGGCAACCCCTGGGGACTGCCTCGTGAGGAACATGCGCCCTGGGCACGTGAGACGGGAATACGCGTGCTCCAACCTGGTGATGAAACGGACATCCTGCTCTTCATCGGCTGCGCCTACGCCTATGACAGCAGAAATCATGCCGCCGGTCGTGCTCTAAGCGAACTACTTCAAGAAGCGGGCGTCGATTTCGCCATCCTGGGATCTGCGGAAGGATGCTGCGGTGAGACTGCACGCAGGATGGGGCACGAGCATCTCTTCCAGGTGATGGTTGAAGAGAACATGGCCGCTTTCAAAGATGTACGCTTTAATCGTGTGGTGTCGGGTTGCGCGCACTGCTTTAATACACTTAAAAACGAATACCCACATTTCGGTGCCGACTTCGAAGTCATACACCATACAGAGCTACTCGCCGAGCTCGTAGCCAGTGGGCGCTTGCAACCGAAGACGCAAGCCGACGGAGGCACCTTCACCTATCATGACTCCTGCTATATCGGGCGCTACAACGAGATTTACGATGAACCCCGACAGATATTGGATAGCGTTGAGGGATTGCAGAGAGTAGAGATGCCGCGCAACCGCGAAAACGGATTCTGCTGCGGCGGTGGCGGCGGGCATATGTGGATGGAGACCGATCCAAACACCCGCATCAACCAACAACGCCTTTCAGAAGTCGTTGACCAGGCGAAGGCAGACGTGGTGGTCACTGCGTGCCCCTATTGTCTGATCATGTTCGACGATGCGATATCCAGCAAAGGCATGGGCGAGAAGGTATCTGCGATAGACATCGCCGAAGCGCTCTCCGCGAAAAAAGAACCTTAACGCACACTCACGCATCGCAATATGAGAGCGGACCAGGGTCAAATTCATTATCCTTCTAGGCAATGGATTCTTGTCAGCACAATGCGCCGGGTCCACTCTGGTCATGCCTAACATTTCCCCGAAGGAATCCTTTTATTTCTTACCTGAACCTTCGATAACCCTTCCATCGGGGTGATATTATGAGGGAAGATCTCTTCGCTCTATTGTGGATTTCATAATCCCTTAAGCTTCACTAATGGCCAATGTTTACAACTCATCCAGTCAACTACCCCGCCGCAAGCGACGGGGCTTGTAACTAGGCTCCACCGCAATT
>SOJU01000159.1 GCA_004376465.1 Anaerolineales bacterium
TCGACCCGGAAATCCGCCAGGCATTTACCAATCAAGGCCTGACAATTTACGAAGGTGTGACGCTCGCTTCAATAGTTGAACGTGAGGCCGTCCTGCCCGAGGAACGGACTCGTATTGCCGCAGTGTTTCACAACCGCCTCAAACTTGGCATGCTGCTTGAAGCTGACCCAACCGTTCAGTTCGCAATCGGCGTTCAAGCGGATGGCAACTGGTGGAAATTGGCGCTGACATACGATGACCTGGAGATTGATTCGCCTTACAACACATACCGCTATGCAGGCCTTCCAGTCGGCCCTATTGCAAACCCCGGCCTCGAGTCTCTCAGGGCGGCGGCCTTCCCTGACCAAACGAGTGAATTGTACTTCCGCACACTGTGCGACGGATCCGGAGGACACGCCTTCTCCGTGACTTTTGAAGAGCACTTAAACAACGCTTGCCCTTAGAATTTACCGCCAAGTCAAGTTGCTTGTTAAATCTAATTTGCGCTTTGTCCATAGCACATCCAACTTGGAGAAATCATGGGAACATCGAAAATAAGTGCCCCTTATGGAACCTGGGATTCACCCATTACAGCACCATTCGTTGCCCAGTCAGGAATGGGGCACAGCGCATTGCCTCGTGAGGTTCTTATAGACGGGTTTGACATATACTGGGTCGTCGGTAGACCCCAGGAAGGTGGCCGCTACGTCATCCTTCGTCACGATGACGATAAAAACATCGAGTGCATCACGCCTTCGGATTTCAATGTTAGGACTCGCGTTCATGAATACGGCGGGGGCTCATACTTCGTCGCCGAAGGAGTAATCTACTTCTGCAATTACACCGACCAACGCCTCTACCGGCAGGAGGATGGAAAATCTCCACAACCGATCACCCCGGAACCTGATTTCGCCGCCGGTTTGAGGTACGCGGCGATGCGCATTTCTCCCGATAAGCAGTGGCTGGTGTGCGTTCGAGAGCGGCACATTTCAGAAGAGCACGTTGAGAACGAATTAATCATTCTCCCTCCAGATGGATCGATCAAACCAGTAATCCTCGCTTCAGGCCACGACTTCTACAGTTCCCCTCGTTTCAGCCCGGATGGAAAGAAACTCGCATTCCTGACATGGGATCTTCCAAATATGCCCTGGGATGGAACTGAACTATGGGTTGGGGATTTCAAAGATGGAACGCTGGATGACATCCACAAAGTGGCAGGCGGCAAGAGCGAATCCGTATTCCAGCCTGAGTGGAATCGCCAAGGAGTTCTACATTTTATTTCCGACAGGAGCGGTTGGTGGAATCTGTACGCATTCGATGATGGGGAGATTGTAGCCCTCCACAAACGCGAAGCCGACTTCGGAGTTCCCCAATGGATGCTTGAGTACTCAACCTATACCTTCCTTCCCAATGACCAGATCGTTTGTTTATTTCTCGATATGGGGAAATCCCGAATCGGCATTCTCTCCCCTCAAGATGGGAAGCTTGAAGAGTTCTCAACACCCTTCTCCGCTTTCGAGTTGCCGACAATCCAATGTGATGCTCTTGGGCAGGTCTGGTTCCTCGCTGGTACGCATACAACAGAGCCGGGTTTAGCGGTGCTCAACCCGGAGACAGGTGAGTGCCGTGTCGTTCATATTTCAAAGGAGCATGAGATTGATCCGGGTTTCATTTCTGTTCCCGAACACATATCTTATCCTTCGGAAAACGGTCGAACATCCTACGCCTACTTCTACCCGCCTGCGAATTCGTCCTTCGAGGCCCCAGCAGATGAAAAACCGCCGCTTATCGTTTTCAGCCATGGTGGGCCGACATCGGCTGCTCTGTCTCATTTTCAATCCGCTATCCAATTCTGGACCAGCCGCGGTTTCGCTGTCGCCGATGTTAATTACGGCGGGAGCACAGGTTATGGGAGGGCCTACCGCGATCAATTGAAAGGCGAATGGGGCATCGTCGACGTTGAGGATTGTGTGAAGGCGGCTCTTTTCTTAGCCAAGAGTGGAAAGGTTGATGGTGAACGTTTGCTAATCCGCGGGGGCAGCGCCGGAGGGTATGTAACCTTGTGTGCTTTAACTTTCCATGAGGTTTTCGCAGCAGGTGCAAGTTATTACGGCGTAGCAGATGCCGCCATACTCGCTCAACACACACACAAATTCGAAGAACGCTACCTTGATTCACTCATCGGTCCCTACCCCGAGAAGGAAGACCTCTATCGGGATAGATCGCCTATTTACCATACAGATCGGCTTTCATCTCCTGTGATCCTTTTTCAAGGGCTCGAGGACAAAGTTGTCAATCCAGAACAATCTGAAATTCTCGTGAAAGCGCTTCGCGAGAAAGGTCTCCCTTATGCTTATCTCACTTTCGAGGGCGAGCAGCATGGCTTCCGTCGCTCGGAGACGATCGAAAATTGCCTCAACGCGGAGCTATATTTCTATTCAAGAATTCTTGGGTTCGAATTACCCACAGGGATCACGCCCGTTGAGATCCACAATCTGGACTAAGAACCATCCGTAAAATGCGCTGGATATTTCGATAAAGGAGGCTCCTGACGCAGCTTGGTCCACGGTTCACCCGCTCCGAAGTTCCAAAAGCCGTAAAGCCTGATTAGGATGCGTCTTCTTCGGGCTCCATCATGACCAACAGCATTTTGAACTGCTTTTCCGCTTTTACGGCATGGGGTTGATTGGCAGGGAGCGTGATCACATCCCCCATACGTAGATGGTGTTCAACACTGCGGATCGAGACCAGAGTCTCCCCCTCGATCACAATCAGCAGCGCCTCATTCGGCGTAGTATGTTCGCTGAGCTCTTGGCCAGCATCGAACGCGAATAACGTGGTCGATCCATTGACCGCCTTTAACAGCGTGCGGCTTACAATCGCCCCGCTCTGAACCTTAATCATCTCGCTCAACTGTTCCACAGATGGAGCTCCATTCGTTTGTGTAGTTTTCATTATTACGGCAATACCTCCGGCTTAAATCTTTCGGCCGCTATCACCGGCTCAGAATTTTTAATATTCCGTGCAATGATGACGGCTCGATCGCAGATTGACTATGGGTTTAAATCCGACGAACTAATGGTCTCATAGAAAAGTGGAAGCGCATCGACTGGTTTCTCGGTAATCTCATGCGCGGCGAGCAATCGCTCTGATGCCGCCTGCGCCTGTTTCGCGTTTATTGCGTAGACCGTGAAGAGCAGTTCCCCCTCATCTACACGATCGCCTACATTATGTGGGATTTCAATGCCGACCGAATGATCGACCGGATCACCTTTTTGCGCCCGGCCAGCACCCAACTCCATGGCAGTTAGCCCAACTTCGCCGGCATGAATTTGGGAGATATAGCCCGCTTTCGGCGCCCCAATGTCGAGTCGTTCCGGAGCAAGAACCAATTTTCCCGGGTCCTCAACGTAGGAAACATCTCCGCCTTGCGCGAGGACAAGATCTTTAAATTTAGTAAATGCAGAACCATCCTCGATAACCTTCTGAGATAGAGCATACGCTCCCTCGAAACTTACCGCCTTCTCGGCCAGGAGGAGCATATGACTTGCCAACACGAAACAATGTTCTTGTAAATCTTTTGGACCGCCGCCTTGCAAGGTCGCAATGGCTTCACGAACCTCGATCGCGTTGCCCACAGCATCACCGAGCGGCTGGTTCATGTCCGAGATCAGAGCGACGACTTTGCGATCCGCTAAAGATCCAATCCTTACCATTAGTTCGGCTAACTCAACAGCTTGCTCGAGGGTTTTCATGAAAGCCCCCAGCCCAACTTTGACATCAAGCACTACTGCGGTAGCACCACCCGCTATCTTTTTGCTCATGACCGAGGAAGCAATGAGCGGCACGGAGGGTACCGTCCCGGTGACATCCCGCAGTGAATACAACTTCCCATCTGCAGGCGCTAGGTTCGCTGTCTGTCCCGTGAGTACTATCCCTTGATCAACGAGCTGCTTACAAAATTCATCTGTTGTTAAGTCAACCCGAAATCCAGGGATAGATTCCATCTTATCCAGCGTTCCTCCTGTAAAACCCAGTCCACGCCCTGACATTTTCCCCACGGCGACTCCATTGGCCGCGACGATGGGAGTGACCACAAGCGTTGTCTTGTCGCCAACGCCTCCAGTCGAGTGTTTGTCCAATACAATTGGCACGATGTCCGAGAAATCCAGCTGATCTCCCGAGCGCGCCAGAGAAAGTGTCAAGTCTGTAGTTTCTCTCGTCGTCATCCCTTTTAGCAAAACAGCCATTGCCCAGGATGAGGCCTGGTAATCTGGAATCTCGCCACGCGTAAAACCCTCGATGAAATAATCGATCTCTTCAGCCGTCAGTTCTGCGCCATCGCGTTTCTTAGTGATGATGTCAACCGCTCGCATGAATATTCCTCCTACGGCATTATACATCCTGATCCTCACACAAGCAGTCCGTTCCGTTGCCTGCTATAATCCCCCAATTCTTTCGTTCATAAGGTGAAGAATGGATAAAGTTGATCTCATCCTGACCACTGAAACAGTTGTAACGATGGATTCTGAATATCAGATCTTCAGCCCCGGAGCGATTGCAATCAAGGACGACACGATTATCGCTGTTGGACCACAAGATGAAGTCCAACAGCATCATTCCGCGGGTGAGGTCATCGATCTCGGTTCGCGCGTGATCATTCCCGGGCTTATCAACGCTCACTCTCACGTACCCATGACATTGCTACGCGGGTTAGCAGACGACCTACGCCTTGATGTCTGGCTGATGGGGTATATGATGCCCGTTGAGCGAGAATTCGTTTCCCCCGAATTCTGTCGTCTCGGCACGCAGATCGCCTGTGCAGAGATGATTCGTGGCGGCGTCACTTGCTTCGCCGACATGTACTATTTTGAAGATACCGTCGCCCAGGCTGCAAAAGATGCCGGCATGCGCGCCATCTGCGGCCAATCGATCCTAAAATTCCCCACTCCAGATGCGGAATCCTTTGAAGATTCCCTCGCGGCTTCACGCAGTTTCATCGAAAAATGGAAGGATGACCCGTTAATCATTCCAGCAATTGCGCCTCATGCGCCTTACACCTGCACGGAGGAAATACTCGAGGCTTGCAGAGATCTGGCCATAGAATTTGACGTACCCCTGCATATACATATCGCCGAAACCAAGGGAGAGGTCGATGATTGGCGCGAAACCTATGATATGCCGGTGGTTCCCTGGGTGAAGAAGTTAGATTTATTTGATGCGAAAGTCATCGCCGCACACTGCGTTCATATTGACGATGGCGAGATCCATACGCTGGAACATGCAGGAGTAGGTGTAGCACATAACCCCTCGAGCAATCTCAAACTAGCTTCCGGGTTCGCCCCCATCATCGAGATGCTTGAAACCGGACTGCAGATTGGCATCGGCACCGACGGCACCGCATCGAACAATGACCTGGATATGTTCGAAGAAATTCGTCTGGCATCCTTTATCGCAAAGACCGTTACGAGCGACCCCACTGCCCTGCCCGCTAGAAAAGCTCTGGAAATGGCTACACGCATGGGCGCAAAGGCGCTGCACATCGATCACCTAACCGGCTCGCTTGAGCCAGGAAAACGCGCCGACCTGATCGCCATCGATCAAGCCCGGACGCATAACATCCCCCATTTCGAGCGTGAACCCAAGGCGGTTTACTCACGTCTGATTTACGCGACCAAGGCCTCGGACGTTCAGGATGTCATGGTGAACGGACAATGGCTCATGAGGGAATGCGAATTATTGACGATCCAAGAAGAGGATTTATACCCCCAAGCCGCTCAATATGCCGCCAAGATCGACGCCTTCCTCGCCGAACGCGAAGGATCGGTTCTCTCGAAACTTATCGCTATTGGCGACGCCGAACAAGAGGAGAGTTACGAGGTCCAGATCAAGGTCAAGCTCGACGACCCGCAAGCGGTTATTGCTAGATTAGGAAAAGATATCTTCGAAATCCGAAGGCGTGCACACTACTTTGAATATGATACATATTTCCGGTTTCCCAAACCTGAGGATGCACGCTTGCGCCATCGGGAAGATGAGTTTGTGAATGATGCTGGGGAGGTCTTCAACGTTCGCTCGCGCCTCACGCTTACCGGCCCAGCCGCAGAGCGTGAGTATCACAACTCGGTTCTGCTCTCCCGCTCCCGCTTTATCGCTCCAGCCAAGTATTCACCCCGCTTCTACCGTGAATACTTTAGGCCCTCCGGGGAGATTAGCATTCACAAGGACCGCCTTCGCTGGCTCATTTGCTTCAAGGACCTCGAATTCTTCATCAATATCGACCAACTTCTTGATCCAAAAGTAGATGGGTGTTTCCTTGAAATAAAAAGCCGCACATGGTCCCGCCGGGACGCTGAACTGAAGGTGGAATTAATTACAACGATTCTGCAGCATCTTGAGATCCAGGATGCTGAACCAGTACTTCAGGAATACCCGGACCTAATCGACGAGAACAATTAAAGCGCGTCTTCCCGTATTTTTTTCCGAGTGTTTGCTTTAATATTGATAGGGAAAGCAGGAATGCTTATTCGCTGTTCTCTTGACCGAAGCGCTGCTGCCATTCGTATAAACGGTTGAGTGCTTCAAGGGGTGAGATGCTGTTCAGATCAAGGGAGCGAATTTCTTCGATGAGAGGATCCGCTTCGGAAAAAAGATGGAGCTGCTTTGTCGCCACCTGTGGGTCGTCTGAAGTCTGATCGGACGCGGCTTCGAATTGAGCCAGTATCTCTTGCGCCCGGTTTATGATCGGCCGCGGCATACCTGCCAATTCGGCAACATGAATCCCGTAGGATTTATCCGCACCGCCAGGCGTGATCTTGTGCAGAAAGACAACCTTTCCATCTTCCTCTGAAACTGCGACATTGTAATTACGGACGCCGGGGAGGAACTCCGATAGACGCGTAAGTTCATGATAATGGGTTGCGAAGAGCGTTCGCGCTCGCAGCTTCGGATGGTTGTGAAGATACTCAACAACAGCCCAGGCAATTGCAACCCCATCATAAGTGCTCGTACCTCGCCCTACCTCATCCAGGATCACCAGGCTGCGATTAGACGCATTGTGAAGGATATTTGCCATCTCAACCATCTCGACCATGAAGGTAGATTGACCAGCATGAATTTCGTCCTGCGCGCCGATCCTTGTGAAAATCCGGTCGACAATACTAAGATGAGCATGTTGAGCAGGTACAAAACCTCCCATCTGGGCCATTAACACGATCAGCGCAACCTGTCGTAAATACGTTGATTTGCCGCTCATATTCGGTCCGGTTATCACTCGGATGCGCTCACCATCCTCGAACTGGATGTCGTTTGGAATGAAACGCTTCCCCGGGATGAGCTCCTCAACAACTGGGTGGCGTCCATCCTGGATGTCGAGAGTATCGCCAACGGATAAATCCGGGCGAACAAAACTGCGGTGTGCAGCCACTTCCGCCAGAGCGCTCACAACATCCAACCTGCCTACTGAGCGGGCGGTCTTTAATAATCGTGCTGCCTGGCTTGCAATTTGTGCACAGATCTCATGGAAAATCTCCCTTTCGACTTCCCTGATCTGCTCCTCTGCCGTTAACACCTGAGATTCGTATTCCTTCATCTCCGGCGTAATGTAGCGTTCGGCGTTAACAAGAGTCTGTTTACGAATGTAATCATCAGGGACTCGCTCGCTGTTCGCTTTCGTAACTTCTATGTAGTAACCGAAGACCTTGTTGTATCCAACCTTGAGATTCTTGATCCCCGAGCGTTCGCGCTCGACCAGCTCTAGATTTGCGATCCAGTCGCGTGCGCCGCGCGAGGATTCGACCAGATCATCCAGCTTCTCTGAGAACCCGGCCCGAATCACACCAGTTTTTCCAAGGGTCGCAGGGGGGTCTTCGCTAATGCTGCGTTGCAGAAGATCAAAGACGTCCTCGCAGGCGTCGATGCCCGCCGCGATTCCCTTTATGGTTTTTAACTCAGATTGCTGCAATACACCTTTGATCTGAGGAATTTTTTCAAGCAGCGCTTGCATAGCCACCAGGTCACCCGGCCTGGCGACACCAGCACCGATGCGATTTGCCAGTCGCTCGAGGTCTCCGTATGCCTTCAAAGTAGATCTGATTTCTGCTCTCCAGACGCCGTCGTCATGGAAGGCTTCGACCTGATCCAACCTTCCTTCGATCCTCTCCAAATCCAATAAAGGGTTCCCGAGCCATTGACGAAGGAGTCGTCGTCCCATCGGGGTTTGTGTTTGATCAAGAATCCCGAGCAGCGAACCGCGTACATCACCCGTCCGTATCGTTTCGGTTAACTCGAGGTTGCGCCTTGTCGCGGCATCAAGGGTCATGAAATCATCGAGGGAATAAATCGAAAGACCTGTCAGAAGTGAAAGTGCGCCTTCTTGAGAGCTGCGCAGATACTCAACGATCGCCCCCGCTGCACGAACAGCAGCAGGCTTCTCATCTAGACCAAATCCAGCGAGGGTGGCCGTTCCGAAGTGCTCCTTCAGTATTTCCACCGTGCGGTCAAACTCAAACCGCCATTCTGGAAGTTTAGTCGTGTTTCCTTCCCAAATTCCTTCAAGCGACAGCGTTTCGGGGACCAGCAATTCCGCGGGGGATAGGCGGAACAGTTCCTGACGCAATGCGCCGAGTCGGTCCTCTGCTTCGAACTGACCGACGGAGAACTCACCTGTACTTATATCGGCAATGGCAATTCCTAAATCGTTGCCGTCGAGAATGACAGAAACGAGATAGTTATTCCTGTCACCCGGGAGCAATCCAGCCTCAACAACCGTTCCCGGTGTGATCACCCGCACGACCTCGCGCGGGAATAAACCCTTCACCGGGCTGTCCCCAATCTGGTCGCAAATCGCTACGTGATAACCCCGCTCTATCAGGCGAGCGATATACCCCTCAGCTGCATGATGCGGAATTCCCGCCATTGGGATAGGCGAGCCTTTGGCAATGTTCCTCGAGGTAAGAACGATATCCAGTTCACGCGCGGTGATCTCAGCATCCTCGTCGAAGGTTTCATAGAAATCACCTAATCGGAAGAAGAGCAGCGCGTCAGGGTAATTGTGCTTGATCTCTAAGTACTGCTTTCTAATGGGTGTAACTTTAGGAGTCATTTCCCTGCATTCTAAAGCTACGCAACAGAAACATCAAGCAAGTTGGTATGAAAGCTCACTAATAAACACAGGGCTCATCGTTGTGGGACCCTATGCTGTAGAGCAACACTTTACAGGATTCCGCTCAAGATTCTCATCAAAAAGAGACATTATGTTATACTCCCGCCATGCTTGGAATCATCGCCGTTGACTTCGGTGGGACGAATATTCGCGCGGCATATTTCCCCTCCTCCCAACCTCCCCCAACTTCGCAGAACAAGACGGCTACTCTCGCATCCGAGGGGCCCGATTCAGTTATCGCCCGCTTGATCCAGGCGATTGATTCACAGATCCCTAAAGACGGCGACGAATTCAAAATTGGCGTCGCCGCACCCGGCCCACTCGACCCTCGTAAGGGGGTTATTCTCAACTCCCCTAACCTCGCTGGCTGGACAAACATACCCCTGCGCGATCAGCTAAGTGAGC
>SOJU01000170.1 GCA_004376465.1 Anaerolineales bacterium
GTGTACTTCGGGCGAGATGGAGGGACGATCTTGCTCCTGAGCGGATTGTTGGGCGATCCGTTACAAAAGCCCGCGCTCGCCGATGATGAGCCTTACCCTCCAGCGGTTCCAGCAGCAATCCATGCATTGGCAGAGGCTAAAGGCGAAGATCCAAGCCTTATTCAAGTACTCTCATATACTTTCGTTGTGTGGAGTGATGGGTGTCTGGAGTACCCGCACCCTAACGAGGATTGCACGCAGGCGCTGACATCAGGATGGCGAATTCTATTGCAACTCGGAGACCAGGAGATCGAAATTCATAGTGATGAAATGGGTGGAATAATCCGCTGGCGGTGATAACGGGCAAGGGGCTGATTGAAGATGAGGGTAATAGAGGATGTGAACGATACCATGAATGATCCAAATCCAGATATTCGAACGGAAAACGATCAACGGGAGTCCATCCCGCGCAATGTGTGGGTGGTCACGTTGACCAGTTTCTTAACCGACATATCTTCCGAGATGTTGATTAACCTTTTACCGCTATTTTTGTTCAGCGTTCTCGGCGTACGGACAGCCTACATCGGGTTAATTGAAGGTGTGGCTGAGGCTGTCTCCAGTTTGGTGAAGATGACATCCGGCTGGCTCTCCGATCGATTGCGGATACGCAAACCGCTGGCGGTGCTTGGTTATGCAGTGTCGACGCTTGCAAAACCCTTTCTTTATGTGGCTACAAGATGGGGAGCAGTGCTGGGGGTGCGTTTCGCAGATCGAATTGGGAAAGGATTGCGTACCGCTCCGCGGGATGCGCTGATAGCAGACAGCATCCCGGAAAGCCGACGAGGATTTGCCTTTGGCCTGCACCGCGCGGGCGACACCGCCGGAGCGGTTGTGGGGATTGGGCTGGCTATCGCCATTATCCTCGTCTCGCAGCGCGGCGCTGCCGAGTTGTCCCGCGAGACGTTTCAAACTGTTGTGTTGATCAGCATCATCCCCGCGGTGCTGGCTGTCATCACGCTGGCGGTCGGCGCGCAGGAGATCAAACCAGGTATGGGTATCGGTTCCGAGCAGGGATCAGAGCCTTTAGAGGAGAAGAAGGAGGAAAAAACACGGGACGGGCTGATGTCCACCAATCGGCTTTTCCGGAATTACATCCTTATCATGGCCCTTTTTGCGCTGGGGAACTCCTCGGATGCCTTTCTCATTCTGCGGGCGCAAACGACAGGGCTTTCTGTCGTGAATATTCTAGCGATGATGATGGTGTTCAGCCTGATTTATACAATCATTTCGGTGCCAGCCGGGGCGTTGTCGGATAAAGTTGGTCGCAAGTGGATTCTCATGGTCGGGTGGGCTTTATATGTCGTGGTGTATCTGGGCTTTGCAAGAGCGTCTGATGGATGGCATGCTTGGGCGCTTATGGCGCTCTATGGTGTGTATTACGGATTGACAGAAGGTGTGGCCAGGGCATTTGTCGCCGATTTAGTCCCCTCCCATCAGCGTGGGACAGCGTACGGGATTCTCCATGCTGTAATCGGTCTTGTTGCCCTGCCGGCCAGCATCATCGCCGGAGTACTGTGGCAGGGGATTGGGGCTTGGAGTGGGCTTGGACCCGGTGCACCTTTTCTCTTCGGCGCTGGGGCGGCATTCCTTGCCAGCGTTGCCTTGATTCGCTTGCCTCTGCATCGTCTTCAGGAGCAGGGTGCTGGAAGGTAATGAAATGGGCATGAAGCGTTCGAGTGGGCGCGTCCGGTTGCCTGTTCGCCGCGGGGGCGCAGAAAAATACTTATGGTATACGCTCTTAAGCTTTGCGTTCACCGTGACGCTTGTTAGGCTCTTCCTCGAATTTACAGGCTATCCTCAATTCGGCGGAGGGGAAATTCACATTGCTCATGTGTTATGGGGCGGGCTGGTGTTGTTTTCCGCCGTATTGTTGTCCTTGATTTTAACCAACCGTTGGGCATACTCGCTCAGCGCGATTCTGGCGGGCATCGGGGTGGGGTTGTTCATCGATGAGGTCGGAAAATTCATCACCCAGAGCAACGACTACTTCTACCCCGCGGCTGCACCGATTATCTATGCTTTCTTCTTACTCGTGGTGTGGCTCTACCTGCACGTCAGGCGTCCACCGGCTCTCAGTATCCGCGAAGAGTTATATAGAGCGCTTGGCGAGATGGGGGAAGTTCTGGACCACGATCTCGAATCAGAGGAGCGCAAGAATCTCGAAAGACGTTTGGAAAGGGTCGCCCAGCATGCAGAGCACGAAGATTACCGGCACCTAGCGCGGCGATTATTGGAGTTCATCGATTCAGAATCTCTTCAGGTCGTTCCAGACAGGAAAGGTGCATTCGAGAGGTTTATTGATTATGTACAGCAGTGGGAACGCCGTTGGGTCACACTGGGCAGACTGAAGGCGATTCTTATTGGCGCGCTGCTTGCGTTAGGTATCGTAACGGTTGTGTACTTTGCCAGGCTTCTCTCGGGCATCAACAATCCAGAAATATTGGCAGCCTGGATCGATGATTTGCTTTCGCTCGGTTTGGTTACAAGCAAGTCGGGGCTCCTATGGTTTGCGACGCTCACGATTCTTGAGGGCCTAGTTGGTTTACTGCTAATCATCGCCGTCATTTTGCTTCTTGTGAAGCGCGAGGGGTTAGGCCTCACGCTTGCAGCCGCGGG
>SOJU01000168.1 GCA_004376465.1 Anaerolineales bacterium
GCCAGTATCTTGGCCAAAGTTGAATTTCATCATACATGTTCAGGTACCACAAACGGCTCGCGGTAGTTTCGGCGTAGCAACATATTTGCCCAGTTACTAAACTCGCCAACAAATCTCTCACTTGTTCTATCAAATATCAGAGAAGGCCCTATGGTCAAGGGTTCTCTTCGAAGGTCTATTTTGTTGGCTCTTAGATGGGTCAGACAACGCTCAAAAGATTCCGTCAGGATGCTGTTTCCTGCGATCTCTTCGGCGATTTTCTCGACAGGTTGTTTGCGTCCAAGCCGATAGGATATGTTGGCCATGTGGCAAAGTGCAGCGGAGATGTGACCTTCGAGAATATCGGCTATGAGGTCACTGACTTTTCGGCTGCGCATCGCCTTGATGAAGTTGGCCTGATGTCCAATGCCACCATCGCCGGGGAACTGCTTGACCTTTTTGTGGTTGTTGTCGTACGCCCAGCCGCCACCTCTACCACCGCGAAAATAGCCATGCTCACATTGCACCACCATGCCAAAGTTAGTTCCCCTGAAGTGGTCTCTGGCCCGCAGGCCTTTTCTCCGTCTCAGGCCGCGAACTTCATAAATAATCGGCACCGGCTTATAGTCAAAAAAAGTTATCTGCGTGTTAGTCGTTTGCCCGTCATCGTCCAAGCCGAGCCGCCCACCAATGCTGATTGCTTTGGGGGCAATTCTCTGCTGGCCAATCGCCCATCGGCTCTCGTCAACATTGTGGGCACCGAGATTGCCGACCTCCCCGGTACCTGTATCCCAAAACCAGTGCCAATCATAGTGCAGGTTCTTCCGCATCAAGGGCACCAGTGGAGCCGGTCCCTGGAAGAGGTTGTAGTCCACCGATGCAGGGATGGGCTGGGGGCCATTGACTTTGCCAATACTCTCACGGAGGTTGTAGCTGATTGCCCGGACGAGTTTTATAGAGCCAAGGTTACCTTGTTTTATATACGCCACGGCTGCCTGCAGCCCTACATCGGAGCGGTCTTGTGAGCCGACCTGCACAATCCGTTTGTACTTGCGGGCCGCCTCCACCATCTTGCGACCTTCCCAGATGTTATGTGAGGTGGGCTTTTCCACATACACATCCTTGCCTGCCTGACAGGCCCAAACCATCATCAGGGCATGCCAGTGGTCAGGTGTGACGATGATAACGGCGTCGATGTCCTTATCATCGAGTAACTTGCGGTAGTCCACGTACGTGGTGACTTTCTCATTACGGTCCTTGAATTTCTTGGCTTCGAAGTCCAGAAACTCTGTGTCAACATCGCAAAGTGCGACTATGCGAACGCCCGGCACTTTGCCGAATATGTCGATGTGCTCCTTGCCTTTTTTGCGAAGACCCACTATGGCGATGCGAATGTCGTTGTTTGCCCCCAGGACCTTTGATGAGGCCCTGACATGCGGCGCTGAACCGAACCCGATACAGGCGGCAGCAGCCGTTAAGTTCTTGATAAAGTCTCTACGAGTGAGTCTGCTCATCGGTTTTGCCTTTTACCTATCGTGCTGAAAACGTGAATACGGTAATAGTACTGTACTTTTCACCCGGCCGCAATACTACAGATGGAAAATGCGGCTTGTTGGGCGAATCAGGAAAATGCTCAGTCTCAAGACAGAAACCATAATGCCTGTCGTAAATCTTGCCGCCTTTGCCCTTGATTCCCCTCATACCGTTTGCCGTATAGAACTGCATACCGGGTTCAGTGGTGTGCACTTCCATAATCCGCCCGCTTGTAGGTTCATAGACCCGAGCGGCCGGGACAAGCGCACCTCCGGAATTTTTCAACACGTAGTTATGGTCGTACCCGCGTGTTTGTGTAAGCTGGCCGATCCTTGCTCCGATTGTCTTTGATTCAGTGAAGTCCAGGGGAGTGCCTTTTACACTATGAATCTCCCCCGTAGGTATCAGTGCTTTGTCTGCCGGGGTATAGTAATCGGCGTTGATTATCATCTCATGGTTCAGAACGTCACCATTGCCTGCCCCTGCAAGGTTAAAGTAGCTGTGATTGGTGAGGTTTACAATAGTAGGCTTGTCCGTGGTGGCCTCGTAGCTTATCTTTAGCTCATTGCCGTTCGTTAGGGTATAGGTAACAATGCAATTAAGATTACCGGGAAAACCCTCGTCGCCGTCCTTGCTGAGATATGTGAATCGTACGCCGGCCTCTTCGCTGTTCTGGAACGGGCGGCCTTTCCACATGACCTTATCGAATCTCTTGCTTCTTCCACCGTGGATGTGGTTCTTGCCGGCATTGGCGGTCAGCTTGTATTCGGTGCCGTCGAGCGTGAACCTGGCGTTAGCAATGCGATTGGCGTAGCGACCGACGGTGGCACCAAATAGAGGATTTCTCTTGATGTAGGAGTCCAGGTCGTCGAATCCAAGCGCCACGTCAGCTAATTTGCCGTCTCGATCCGGTACTTCCAATGACACCAAAATCGCTCCATAATCAATGACCCTCGCACGCAGTCCTTTTACATTCGTGAGCTCGTAGAGAGTCACCTCCTGGCCGTCCGGCATTCGACCGAACGACTTCTGTTCTACCTCCAAACCGGCCCGGCTCTTCCGGGATGGCTGGCCAACAGCTTTTCCACAGTTGAGCCAGGCGACCGTCAGCACTACGCAGAGACAAATCCGGTAAT
>SOJU01000043.1 GCA_004376465.1 Anaerolineales bacterium
AACATCGCACCAGCCAAGCCGTGGAGTCTGACATAGCGCATTTTGTTGACGATTGACTGCTCGTCCTCATATGCCCAGAACGTTTCGCCATTGAATAGCCAAGGTGAATGAGCCCCCTCGTGCCAGAAACGCGTATAGCCATTCTCTGTAAATTCCTTCAGGATGTGGAAATTGGCATATCCGTCATTGGCTTCGACAGGTCGAAGGGCCGGCTGATAAAGACCGTTGTTTTCATCGCCGACGCCTGTCCAGCCACGTCCGTAAAAAGGAAGACCCACGACGATCTTTTCAGGTGGCACGTCAGCGTCTAGGTACCCCTGCATAGTACTGTCCACCGAAAAAGGTGGAGAATAGGGGTCGTCCGATGCGGTATAGAGGTTCGAGTGAAAGTTGGTCGGACCGTTGACATCCCACGAGCCGTGGAAGTCATAAGTCATCATATTGATCCAATTTAAATAATGGTGGATTTTGTCCAGCTCGATCTCACGGTACTTATCTGCTCCAGCCGGAGTCGCGGCAGTTAACAAAAGGTGTGGGTCGATTTCGTCCAATTGACGGCGGAATTCAGCCAAGAGGGCCGTAAAATTCTCGCTATCTTCTGGGCGGTAGATGTTCCCTTCTGCACCTGGTGAGGCGGGGAATTCCCAGTCCACATCGATGCCATCAAAGACACCGGCAGCTGCTCCTGGTATGACGACAGTCCCATCTTGCGAGGGCAAATTTCCAAGGATGAACAAATCAATGCACGATTTGACAAACATTTCTCGCGATTGAGCCGTCAGAGCCGCATCCGAGAAGTGTCCAGACCAGGTCCAGCCCCCCAATGAGATCATCACTCTCAGGTTGGGGTAGCGCACCTTGAGTTTCTTCAATTGGTTAAAGTTGCCCTTCAATTGCTGATCCAGGGCGTCTGCCAGTCCGTCAAAACTCTCTTCTGCGGAGAAAGGCTTCTGGTAATCAGCCCAAGCATCGCCTATCACACATTGAACGTATGAATTTCCGCTCCCATCCTCAAGCGGAAGAACGTTGGCGAAGGCGTAATTGATGACTGTGAGTCTTTCCGCGGCACCGCTGTTTACCATCTCCTTGACACGGTACGGACGGTTGGGTTCATTAATACCCCAGGCTGTGAAATACCCGATGATTTGCACCTGCGGGGAGGGTGGTTGTGTCGATTGCATCATGGAGGAACATGCCACTATATTAAGCACAAGGGCCGAGACAAATGCGGTAACACCCAGCGTAGTTAGAAATTCAACCATGGCAGGCCACGATCCACCTACGGGTAGATATGAAGTGAGATTGATTGAGGTGGGAGTATAAGGTCTCCACCATTTGAAACTCCTTCACTTCCAATTCGTTCGGCATTGTGATCTGCATCGAAGAGCCAGACTTCTGCTCGTTCAGTGCGAGGTCCATCTTCTAGTACAAGGGGTTTGCGTTTCTCCTCCGGGCTAAGGTTGACGATCATGATGGTTATGGCATCATCCTCCGCGCGGCGGGCAGCGAAGATAGATACGTCGGGATCATCGGAGGAGGCGTATAAGAGCTCATCACCAAATTGTTTGTACATTTAGTAGACATAATAGGTTGGCCTCACTTCGAAACGTGCCAACAATCCCCATCCTCCCGTTCTGGTTTGGGACTGCAGGAGGAAATAAGCAACGATATTTACGCGCTGTCGAATTAATCGTCCGAGAACATCACCCCACCAAATCGCGTTGTAGAAGGAGTCGGGGGTCGCATCACCACCCGTAGCATGGCTCCAGTCTGAGTTGATTTCGCTCACGGCAATCGGCAGCTCTCGCCCGGTCGTTTCGCGGATCAACGCTCTGAGATTGGGAATGATGGTATCCCATTCACTGCTGTTTGCCCGTAGATCGTCGATCGTTTTCGGCGGACCAGCCATCGACGTGGGGAATGGGTAGCGGTGGATGGCGACGATGTCCACTAAATCCCCATTTGCTATCAAGAACTCTCTTGTCCAATCACGCCCAGCATCGTCTCGTGGATCCGTATCCGGGTTGCCTGTGTACTGGTGGATTTCTGGACCGATAAGGATGATTTCGGGATCAACGGCTTGCATGGCCTCGGCGAATTCTCGCCATTCCTTATTGTACATTTCGGTGTCGTAATCCCCGTATATGTTTGTGTATAAGGACGGCTCGTTACCGATACTCCAATAGCGTATGTTGTAATCGTTGGTGATATTACAGTAGCGCACCATTTCGGCTGCCTTGTCTGGACTTCCCCCAGGTAGACGAACGTTAATCTTTGGCTCGGCGCCTAATCGCTGTGCCAACGCAATAAACCGGTCGATCTGGTAGTCTTGTAAATCGTTCTGGTCTCCCCACTGACCGCCTGGGAATCGGAGATATGTGATGCCCGCCTGATCAGTCTCGTCCATTAAATCGACCGGTACGCCAACCCAGGGGCCAAAGTTTGCGCCATAGACAAAGGGGCTGATCGTTCCAAGGCTTTGAGAAGCATCGACGAATAAAACCTCTGGGACTGGCGTTGGTACAGGTGTCAATGTGGGAAGAGCGATTGTCCCTGAAGTAACCGATTGTTCGACCCCGCAGGCAGGTAAAGCCAAGAGCATCACCGCGCATACAGGCAGCGCCGATAACCAAGTCCAGTTTTTATT
>SOJU01000078.1 GCA_004376465.1 Anaerolineales bacterium
CTCGCAAAGGCATTTCTTGAAGTCCCATTGAACGTCCCCGCGGTGATCCGCTTAGGAGGAAACGCGGAAGATCGAGCTATTGCGCTCATTGAACAGGTTAACGAGGCTCTCCCTGTGCCCCTCGAGGCCTATGGAAAAGATGACTCACCTGATTTCTGTTCAGATCGACTGGATGTTCTGATAAAGGGTTTTATTCCCGTCGAAGACACTGCGCCGCCCGTCGAGAAACCCCAACCTGAAGAGCCTTATCAATTTAAAACTGTATCCGGTGGCACTGTCCTTTTCGACCACGCTGTGTGTCGCCAGTGTGAGAAGCATATCTGCATTGATACTTGTGTGCCAGAAATCCTTGTCCTCAAGGACGGCCTCCCCGTGCTAAATATCAGCGCGGAGGAAGCCCGAAAAGGTGGCTGCATCGAGTGCCTCGCCTGCCAGGTTGAGTGCTACTTTGGAGGTAACCAGGGCGGTTATGTCGAACTTCCAATATCAGGGCTGGAGTAAGATTGTCCAACCTTTTTTATTAGAGAACGATCACAGGAGCGGATATGTCGATCCTGATCGATGAAAAGAAAAGCGTCCTCGTTCAAGGCATCACCGGTCGTGAAGGTCGAACGAGAGCCTCCTTGATGAAGGAATACGGCACCAACATCGTCGCCGGTGTCACGCCCGGCAAGGGCGGCCAAGAGGTCATCGGCGTGCCCGTCTATGATACAGTTCTCGAGGCAAGTGAGGCGAATGGAATATTTGATGTCAGCGTGCTCTTCATACCCGCTCCGCTAGTCCGGAGTGCAGCCCTGGAGGCGATCGAAGCTGGCGTAAAACTTCTGGTTATTGTCCCGGACCGAGTCCCGATCTACGACGTGCTTGAGATTGCACACAGCGCAAAAAAACACGATGCGCAGTTCATCGGACCAAACACGCTAGGGGTCCTCGCTCCCGGCAAAGGCGTTCTTGGGATGATCGGCGGTCGAGCTGCATCTGCCCGTTCCTGGTTCTTCCCCGGACCAGTGGGGATCACCTCCCGCTCCGGCGGCATTACTTCATCCATGGCCTATTACCTCGCTCAGGAAGGCATCGGCGCGACAACGCTTGTTCACGTAGGTGGAGATGTCGTAGTCGGCCTGCCCCACCCCGAAGTTGTTAAACTCTTCCAGAAGGATCCAGAGACGAAGGCGATCGTGATGTTCGGCGAGATTGGCGGCAGCCAAGAGGAGCGAGTCGCGGACCTCGTCGAATCGGGCGAGGTGACAAAACCAATTATCGCCTTCATAGGCGGGAAAGCCGCCAAGAGCGGCACACGCTTCAGTCATGCAGGTGCAATTGTGGAAGGCAATCGCGGCACCTACGAAGGAAAGTCAAAGCGTCTTCAGGAGGTAGGAGCCACAGTTGTGGACGCCTTCGGAGACCTGCCTCGTGCCACCAAATCCGTTCTTGAGAAGCATGGGATAAAACTATGACCGATCTAAGTTGGAACACCGCGATCACGGAGATAAAACCGAACGAAGTCCGGCTGCGTGGTTACCGAATCGATGATCTAATGGGCTCTATCTCGTTCGCAGAGGCTGTATACCTCGCCATTAAAGGTGAACTGCCTTCAGCGAATGTAGCTAAAATGATGAATGCCATACTTGTCTCATCGATCGATCACGGGGCTTCACCTCCTTCTGCGCTCGCTGCTCGCACAGTGGCATCCACCGGTGCGCCCCTCAACGCCGCAGTGGCTGCTGGGATACTTTCCATCAATCGCCATCATGGCGGCGCAATACAAGGTTGTATTAAGGTCCTGAAAAGTGGAATCGATCGCGTCCATCAGTCAGGTGAGACCGTTGACAAAATCGCAGCCAATCTCGTTTCAGAACATAAAGCTTCCGGGAAACGGATCGCAGGGCTGGGCCATCGCATCCACACCAACGACCCCCGTACGGCGAAACTCTTTCAGCTCGCACAGGAGTTGGGGATTGCCGGAGAAGGCTTGCAAATGATTGTCGCCATCCAATCCTCATTGGCAGATGCTGGAAAAGCACTCCCGATCAATGTCGATGGTGCTATCGCCGCCGTGCTCCTTGATCTCGATATCCCCTCTGAACTCGCGAATGCGATGTTCTTCATAGCCAGAGTCCCGGGCCTCATCCTTCAGGCACATGAAGAGCAGACTCGCGAGCGACCAATGCGCCGCATCCATCCCACAGAAATCTCATACGACGGTCCCGCACCGCGTTCTTTGGATTGATAGAAAAGTCATTCACGCTTGGAGGTCTGTAATGCCGAAGTCGATAGCCGATCTCATCCCAGAAATCAACCAGATCCAGGACGAAGTTTTACGAGGCAAGGTCATTGCGGTTTGGGAGGATGCCATCGCAGAAGGAGGTTGGCAGCTTGACGACCTGGAGACGATGCCCTATACACTCCTGGTAGATAATGTTGATATCACCTTCCCTGAGCATGTGAGCGTTGTCTGCAGATTGTGCATCGCTATGGAGGAAGTCATCGCTGATGCCTATGGAGAACGGTATTCGATCGATAAGGATGTGCTCATCGCCGGCGCGCTGTTAGCGGACGTTGGCAAGCTGCTTGAGTTCAGCCGCGAGGGTGATAAGTTCGTCTGGGCCAGCACCTATGAATATCTACGTCACCCCTTCAC
>SOJU01000083.1 GCA_004376465.1 Anaerolineales bacterium
ATGACTCTCGACCAGATCGATATTATTGAGATTAATGAAGCGTTCGCTTCCGTCGTTCTGGCCTGGTTTGAGGAACTTCAAGCAGACCCAGAGAAGGTCAATCCTGATGGGGGTGCCATTGCCCATGGGCACCCTCTTGGCGCAACCGGGGCGGTCTTAATGACGAAACTGCTCCATGAGCTCGAGATGTACAACTCCCGCTACGGATTGCAGGTCATGTGCATCGGTCATGGCATGTCGACGGCGACAATCCTGGAGCGTCTTCAATAGGACTTCGCGAATTGATCTCTTCCCGGGAGCTGAAGAGAATCGCCCCCGGCTTTGTGGCTATTATCAAAGGAGAAAAACCGCTGCGCTGTTGGACAAATTCGCGCTCCAACCCAATCAGCGCTCCGATGAGCAGGGCTGCTGCAAATCGCCACCATGGTTCTAGGTTGAGTAGCTGCGTTATCAAGGGTCACCTCCCCAGAGAAGAACCTTGCACTTTGTTAAATATTGAGTTAAACCAAGTCCAGTATACTGTTTAAACAATTTCAATTTTCGCGGAGTGGTTCATAGAAAGGCAATACATCCATGGAACGAGTCGCCGCCGTACAAATGAGACCCGAATTACTTGAAGTCGAAAAGAACCTTCAATCCATTCTCCTCAACTTCGAAGAGGCAGCAACATCCGGAGCCAGGCTGGTTGTCTTCCCTGAATGCGCTCTCTCTGGCTATGACTTGAGCCTGAATGAGGCGCAGGCTGTAGCCGAGAGCATTCCCGGTCACTTTAGTGAGCGCTTATCGCAAGCCTGCAAAGAACTTGACGCAACGATTATGGTCGGAATTCTCGAGAGGGACGATAGCGACCGCATTTTCAATACAGCGCTCGTCATCGGACCGGATGGAATCCTCGGGCGGTATCGGAAAACCCACTTACCCCACCTTGGCATTGATCGCTTCCTCGCCTCCGGCGAGGAGCTGCTCCCACCGTTAAAGACCCCCATCGGCCGAGTGGGAACGCTCATCTGCTATGATCTGCGTTTCCCTGAGCCTTGTCGTGCGCTCGCACTCATGGGCGCCCAGATCGTATTAATCTCCACCGCCTGGCCCAGCGCCGCCACCCTCTACCCGGATTTTGTCGCCCGGACTAGAGCCGCTGAGAATGGCATCTTCCTCGTAGCCGCCAATCGTATCGGCGAGGAGCACGGGGCGCGCTATTTGGGTCATAGTCTCATCATCGGACCAGACGGCGAAGTTCTGGCACAAGCCGGCGGAGAAGAAGAAAAGATCCTCTTTGCCGATATCGACCCCTCGCTCAGTGATCAGAAGCGGCGTGTTTTCCTCGCCGGAGAATATGAACTTGATATCTTCAACGACCGTCGCCCCAAACTCTACGGTGAACTCGTAAGATAAAAATGCTGTCCAAGAGCTTTAATCGCCCCCGTCAATTCAATGCGGACGGGGGCGTTCTGATAACTTAAGGTGATTCTTATCCTGCGATCGACTCCTATGCAGCCTGCGCAACCTTCAGTTGGGTGCCCATCAGCCATTTGCTTATCTCTGCGACAATGGCGGGGATAAACAACAAGGGCAGCACGATCTGCCATTCAGCCCAACCCAAAGGAACGGTGTTGAAAATCGGTTGAAGGAAGGGAACATAGACAACGGCGAGCAATAATAGCATCGACGATGCCACCGCATAGAGCATCCATTTATTGCTGAAAAGCCCGATCTTATGCAAGGGATAGCGCTCCGAACGAACGGTGAACGCCCGCAATAGCTCGGAGAAAGAAAGCGTGACGAAGGCCATCGTCTTCGCCTCTTCCGGAATTCCGGGATACATTTGGATGCCCATCCAATATGCGTACAGCGTGACGCCGGCGATGGCGACGGTCTGGATCCCAATGCGAGTGCGCATTTGGCGGTTGATCACAGGCTCGTCAGGGGGCCGCGGGGGTTGAACCATAATGTCCGGATCCCCCTTTTCCATCCCCAATGCAAGTGCAGGAGCACCATCTGTGATCAGGTTAAGCCATAGGAGTTGAATAGGGGTCAGCGGCGAAGGAAGACCTGCCAAGATGGCGATAAAGATAACCGCTATTTCTGCCAGGTTGCAGGACAGTAAGTAAAAGACGAACTTACGAATGTTGCTGTAGATAACTCGTCCTTGCTCGACGGCATCGACGATGCTGGCGTAATTATCGTCCGTAAGGACCATGTCCGCCGCTTCCTTAGCGACATCTGTTCCGGTAACCCCCATTGCCACGCCGATATCCGCCCGTTTCAACGCCGGAGCATCATTTACACCATCCCCAGTCATCGCTACGATCTCGCCGTGTGATTTCAGCGCATCGACAATGCGAACCTTGTGCTCCGGAGAGACGCGCGCGAAGATCCCGGTTGTCGCAACCTTCTCTTTAAGTGCATCATCACCCATAGCATCTAGCTGCGACCCTGTCAGGACTCCATGCTCCGGCTGGAGCAGAGCAATCTCTTCTGCAATTTCCTCCGCTGTATCTGGGAAATCGCCAGTGATCATCAATGTACGGATACCTGCCCGGCGTGCCTTGGCGATAGCGGGTTTGACTTGCGGGCGCGGCGGATCGATCATACCCATCAGGCCAACAAATATTAAATCGTGCTCGATCT
>SOJU01000094.1 GCA_004376465.1 Anaerolineales bacterium
AGGGTGATAAGTTCGTCTGGGCCAGCACCTATGAATATCTACGTCACCCCTTCACGGGAGTCGCACTGTGCTATAAGCATCAGATCCCAGAAGCGGTCATGCATATCGTGGCGACCCATTCCTGGGAGGGCGACAAATTCACGCGGCGGCCTGAGTCGATTATCTTTCACCACGCCGATTTCACCGACTTCGATCTAACCAAATACGGGTCAAAACACCCATGATGATGGAACCTTCAGGTTAAAGAGGATCGCATGGGACAAACCTTCGCTGAAAAGGTTCTCGGACGCCATTCCGGCAATCGCCAGGTGAAACCTGGTGATATCGTCGAGATTACACCGCAGGTCGCGTTATCACACGATAACACCGCCGCCATTGTGGGCATATTCCAACAGATGGGCGGCAAGAAGGTATTTAATCCACAGATGCATGCGATCTTCCTCGATCATGCTGCCCCTGCTCCAACAACTAAACACGCTGAAAACCACCGCATCATACGCGATTTTGTGCATGCGCAAGAGATCCCCCACTTCTTCGATGTCGGCAGAGGAATTTGCCACCAGGTTCTCGTTGAGGAGGGATTGGCGCTTCCAGGCGAGATTGTCCTCGGCTCAGATTCGCATACGCCTCATGCCGGGGTTATGGGCGCTTTCGGCGCCGGCATCGGCCGCAGCGAGATGGCCTCCATCTGGGCAGTCGGTACGCTCTGGTTGCGAGTCCCGGAGAGCTTGAAGATCATCGTTACCGGAAAGATGCCAGATTGGGTTACCCCAAAGGATCTCGCCCTGAAAATCATCGGCGATCTCGGAGCGGACGGCGCACTGTATCTGTCCGTCGAGTGGCACGGAAACGTAATCGCGGACATGAGTCTGAGCGAACGTGCGACTCTCACCAACATGGCGGCTGAGATGGGCGCGAAGAACAGCACCATCCCGCCGGATGAAAAAACCCTCGCCTATCTCTCTGGCCGGGCAAGAAATGATTTTGAGCCTGTGCTTCCAGATCCAGATGCTGCCTATCTGCAAGTTCTTGAAATCGATGCCGGCAGTTTAGAGCCGATGATCGCCTGCCCGCACACCGTTGATAACGTTAAACCATTGTCGGAAGTCGCGGGGACGAAAGTGGACCAGGCTTTCCTGGGAACCTGCACGAACGGCCGTCTGGAGGACCTCGCTTCTGCCGCAGAAATCCTACGCGGGCGGAAGCTATCTCCCGGGACAAGGATGATCGTCATCCCGGCCTCCTCCGAAATCTTGCGGGAAGCATTGCGCAAGGGGTATGTCGAGGATTTTCTCAACGCTGGTGCGATAGTGGAAAGCCCTGGCTGTGGACCCTGCATGGGCAACCACCTGGGGGTCCCCGCTCCCGGCGAGGTGACAATCAGCACCGCCAATCGCAATTTTCAAGGCCGTATGGGGACGAAGGAAAGCGAGATTTACCTCGCCAGCCCTGCTGTCACCGCCGCATCCGCCGTCGCCGGGAAGATCACGCACCCGAATACCCTGGATTGAGGTAAGCAATGGAAATCATCCGTGGTCGTGTATGGAAGTACGGCGATAATGTCAACACCGACGTCATTTTCCCTGGAAAATACACTTACACCATCAGCGAGCCAGCTGAAATGCCAGCGCACGCCCTTGAGGATTTGGACCCCGACTTCGCCAGCGGGGTTAAACCTGGTGATATTATCGTCGCCGGGAAGAATTGGGGCTGCGGCTCCTCGCGCGAGCAGGCCGTAACCTGTCTGAAGGAGAGTGGTTTGGGGGCAATCATCGCTGAGTCTTTCGCACGCATTTATTACCGCAACTGTCTTAACGCCGCACTTCCGGCGCTCATCTGCCCTAAAGCCGTCCAAGCTATCCAAGATGGCGACCAGGTTGAGATCGACCTGGACGAAGGGGAAATCCGTACAAGCGACGGTACTTTCACGTTTAACCCTCTCCCCGAGATTGTCAGGGAGATTTTCGATGCCGGCGGTCTTATCGCTCACACGAAGAAACGATTAGAAGGAAGCCAGCAGTGACCGTAACTATGAGCAATTACGTAATACCGGGAATATTTTAAGTTCCAATCAAGCATCTACGTGAGTTCCTTCGAATGAAGATTCCAACGTTACGAAATCAAACGAGAACAAACTGAGAGGAGTTTTAATCAATGTCAAAATATCGAATCGCATGGATGCCGGGTGATGGCGTAGGGGTAGATGTAATGGACGCCGCGCAGATTGTCCTCGACGCCATAAAACTCGATGCCGAATATATCCCCGCGGACATCGGCTGGGAATTCTGGTGCAATGAAGGCGATCCACTCCCGGAAAGGACGATTGCCTTATTGGAAGATTGCACCTGCGGATTGTTCGGCGCCATCACCTCAAAACCCACGGATGAAGCAGAACTTGAGCTTGCTCCGGAACTCAAGGGCAAAGGGCTATCCTACCGGAGCCCGATCGTCCGTCTCCGACAGCATTTCGACTTATATACAAATCTTCGACCTTGTAAGGCATACCCGGGCAGTTCGCTGAATTATCGCGATGACATCGACATAGTCGTCTTCCGGGAAAATACTGAGGGCCTGTACAGCGGGGTCGAATTTCACCCATTCCCTCAAGAATTACGGGAGATGATGAAACAATTCAACCCAGCAATCGGACGTTTCGATTCGATCCCGGGAGATGAGCTTGCAGTCAGTCTGCGAGTGATCACCAATCGCGGAGCACACAGGATCATCCGTCAGGCGTTCGAGTATGCCAAGCGATTTGGTTACCCGACCGTCACGCTGGTTGAGAAACCGAATGTCCTGCGTGAGACAAGCGGCCTGATGATCCGAGAAGCCCGCAAAGTTGCCAGCGATTACACGGACATTGAACTCTGGGAAACCAACATCGATGCGCAGATGATGTGGCTCCTTAAAAACCCCGACAATTACGGCGTGCTCGTGACGAGCAACATGTTTGGTGACATCCTATCCGATCTTTCTGCGCAGTTGGTCGGCGGCCTTGGCTTCGCCTCCAGCGGAAATATCGGTGACAAGTTCGCCGTCTTCGAGCCTGCCCACGGGTCAGCGCCAAAGTATGCCGGTCAATACAAAGTTAACCCCATCGCCATGCTCCTCGCTGTGAAGCTCATGCTTGACTGGCTGGGAGAGATCGATATGGCTCAGTCACTTGAAGATGCGATCGCGAAAGTGATCGCTGAAGGAGAAATCCGCACATACGATATGGGTGGAGAAAGCACGACGCTTGAAATGGCACATGCTATCGCCAGCAAACTTTAGCCGCTCATAAATACGTTTTAACTTTGGAGGATGCGATGATCTCAATCAGCCGGAAAATGGCTGAATTTACCGACGGACTGCGCTATGACGACATTCCACAGGATGCGATCTACGAAGCGAAGCGCTTCTTGTTGGACAGCATCGGCTGCGCCTTGGCCGCAACTCAGAACGAGGACATGCAGGCCATGTATCGCTTCACAGAGAAACTCGGTGGCACACCGGAAGCGACTGTAATCGGGACAGGCTCTAAAACCAATGCCCCGAACGCCGCACTGATGAATGGCCTGCTCATCCGCGCCCTGGATTACAACGACATCTACTGGGTTCAAGACCCGAGCCACCCCTCGGACCTCCTTGGCGCTGCTCTCGCTGCCGCGGAAGCCAATGGGCGAAACGGTGCAGACCTCCTCGTCGCCACCGTCATCGCCTATGAACTGGAAATGCGCTGGTGTCATGCAGCCACGCCGGGGATCCGGGAAGTCGGCTGGCACCACGCTTCACTAACGCAATTCGTCAGCCCGCTCGTCGCCGGTAAGTTGTATGGATTGGGAATTGATCAACTCATCGCCGCCATGGGCATCAGCGGCAGCAGCCACTTCACGCTCGGTGGCGTTGTTGCCGGGCACCTCACGAATATGAAAAACACCGCCGACCCTCTCGCCGCACAAGCCGGTGTGTACGCCGCGCTAATGGCGCGTGAGGGTTACGAGGGTCCTGTCCATGTAATCGAGGGGAAAGAAGGGTTGATTGAAGTTCTGAACAATGTAACCTGGGACACGGACGCCCTGCTCGATGGGCTTGGCGATGATTTTCTCATCACAAAGTGCAGTTATAAGGCCTTCCCTACGGAGGCGCTCACACACCAACCGATAAGCGCGGTGCTAAAAGTAATCGGCGAACATGAGATTAGGCACGATCAGATTCAAGAGATACTGGTTAAAACGACCACTCGTGGCGCGGATATCCTTTCAGACCCGAGCAAGTACAAACCCGACACGAAGGAAACCGCCGATCACAGCCTGCCTTATGTAATCGCCGTGGCCGTCGTTGACGGGAACGTATTGCCCGAGTCGTTTGAAGAGCATAAGTTGAGGGATCCAGACATAAGAGCGACACTTCAGAAGATCAAGGTTGTCGCTGATCCCGAGATTGACGCTTTGTTTCCTGCTATAAAGCGCGCTTCTGTAACAATCACGCTGCAAGATGGGAGCAAACACAGCGCGCAAACGGACTATGCGAAAGGCTCACCGGAAGATCCGATGAGCGATGAGGATCTGTTTGCGAAATTCCGGGCGAATGCCCACAAGACGATGAATGAACGAAGAATTTCTGACATCATCGAACAGACAATGGGCTTCGAGAACGTTTCCACCCTCGAGCCTTATTTGAATCTGCTTGTCTCAGAGATAGTCTGAAAATGATCAACCGAATGAAAGGAAGGTGATGCTGAGCTCAGGCTACCTCCACGAAGCCTCGTGTTCTTCGATGAGAGGTATGTTTCCTTCCAGAATGGATATTTCCATAAAACAATATTCTCAAACGCTATTTCACAAACGCCTTCTGTGTCCAATAAACATAGCTGCTTCCCAGAAGAGCGATTGCTATACCGATATCCAATATTGCCACAACGATCAAGAATGGGTAATTGTTATGGGCCATCCTGGATAAAGTTACGCCTGCCAGGATCATAATCGTCAACGCGGCAAAGAAACCCGGACTGAAAATTTGCCAGATCTTTGGCTTAGACAAACCATCAATCCTGATCAGATTCTTTTTAATGCTGTTTGTGAACAAGTATTTTGCTTTCAATCCGCCGAGGGCGAGCCCCACAATTCCGGCTACCCAGGGCCATGCGAGTCCAGGGCTCATTGATTCTGCTTCAATCAACAGGTCGATGCCCTTTTGCAGCAAGCGAATGCCGCCGACATACCAGACAAGAGCGGCTAAGATATTCAGGGTTCGAGCGGAAACTGTAAACATTCTTTTTCTCTCAATCCAAGGATAGTTGGTTTTTGTGGCTCAATGTTTATTGTAATCGAATTAATTGCAGAGAACTTATCATGTATTAAGGTAGAACCCGGCACCAATTCGAATGAGGACCTGATGGTAAAATCGAGAAACTCCGTTAGACATGAGCGCGGAGGCTCAAGAATAACATTGCTGCAAATAGCATGAAAATCCTGGCTATCAGTGACCGCGTAGATGAGCGAGTCTACTCTGAGCACATCCACCACAATTACGGAGATGTTGATCTCTTTGTAGGTTGTGGTGACCTACCTTGTTACTATCTTGAATACGTTGTCTCGATGGTAAATCAACCGGTTCTTTATGTACACGGAAATCACGATGTGGAGGTTTCTCATACTGCGACAGGCCGCCGCGCTGAATTCGCAGAAGGCTGCGATCTCATCGACGGACGTGTCGTCAATGTCAAAGGCTTACTATTTATGGGGTTGGGCGGATCCATACGATATACGCCTGCAACTCCCTTTCAATACACCGAGGGACAAATGCGCGCTCGCGTCGCCAGACTAATACCCCGATTGTTTGTAAATAAGCTGCGATACGGTCGATTTGTCGATGTAGTCATCACACACGCTCCGCCCTATGGGATTCACGATAGTGCAGACCGAGCGCACGTCGGCTTTAGAGTATTTTTAACGCTGATGGCCTGGTTTAAGCCGCGTTACTTATTGCACGGGCATATGCACGATAGAAAGTATAACGCCCAGACGTGTACAACTTACCGCGACACAAAGGTCGTAGGTGTATTTCCTGTTCGCTCTGTTGAGATCTAGAGTCAATCCGTAGTTCAGAGTTGGAGACAATCCGATTAATAAGCCGACTTATAGTTACACCGTCTAGAAGCTGATCCTGAATTATCGCGGTAACTTTCGGATTGGACCTATCGCTACCTGCAAACCATCACCGGCATCCTTGATTCTCGCAGCACTTGATCCACTGTGCTGCCAAGCACAACCTCTTTCACCGGCTGCATACCATATCCGCCCATAATAAACATGTCACATTCCTGTTCTTCGGCTGATGCCAGGATGGTTTCAGCCTCAGGGCCGCTCCTGATTAAGGCTAGGGCCTGCGCACCATGGGCTTCAACGTACTGCTGGGCTTGATTCAACATCTTCACCGTAACTCTCCGCCCCTCGGTTATAGTCAAGAGCACCAAACTAGTTGCCCACTGGGCATTCAGATAGGTTCCAATGAAAAGCGCCTCCATAGATTTGGGGCTGCCGTCGAAGGCCAGCAAAGCTCGGTTCATCGGTGATGGTTCTCCCGGCACTGCTACTACGGGTCTGGGACAGCGTTGGATCATCGTTCGGAAACCTGAGCTCAGCCTGGCGATTGGGTACCGCCCGGGCGGATGTGCCAGGCTCACAACCGCAAGATCGACCCAGCGAGCGCGTTCGCAGATCTTCCGGGATATACCACCAATCTCGATAGCCATCTGCCCCTGAATTCCTGCAGCCTGGCACCGGTCGAGGAATTCAGCTTGCACTACCCGCGCCTGCTCGGTATTCTTTTCGGAATCTGAGGGAATCACGTGGAGACCACGCAACCTTCCGTCTTCGCGCTCTGCCATCAACAACGCCTGCTCAAATGCATGCCAACTTTGGACCGTTCCATCGATAGGAATCAATATCTCTGTGAATAATCGATTTTCCCTGCGCGCCGCCACCCTCTTTTTTCTCCATTCACCCGGAGCAGGACCGGCCTCAAGCTCGTCAGGTGTTATTTTGTCAAATATTTTTTCCCGTATCCGTGATACTTTTCGAAGGAACCCGGGGCTGAACTGTTCGGCGAGATCACTCGCTGCTTCTTCAGGTTCGATATCCCACCCTAACGCTTTCTCTAAAGCGGTTCTGTGCTCATATACCCACAAGTAGAGATCTGTCACCGTGCGATCCGGAAACTCTCTCAGGAGGCCTCGGTCTCTGATTGCACTCGCCACAGGCAGGTAGAACTCATCGAACCAATATACGACGGCCTCCTCTTCAGAGATAACCTTCTTTCTTTCCTTACTTAGGAAGTCACGAACGAGTGAAATCTGCAGGTCGATCTCATGATACTGACCTGGAGTGGTAACGCTCATATCAGCATCTGGGCGAAGTATATCCAGACGGGAAAACTCCAGAAAATCAGCATGTTCTGCTTTAACAATCAATTCATCGGGCTGGATATCTGGTGAAATCGCTACTTTCGTAATTACTTGAGTTACGTTTGCCTGGATATTCTTTGCACCGAGCTGACGGGCGACCGATACACGATGGTTTCCATCAAGGACAAAATAAACATCACCAATCTGGTAAACCTCGATAAATGGCAATCCCGTCATCTCCATAACTGCCGCTTTGACCCTTGCCCACCGATTTTCGTCGCTATCCTGCAGGGGCAAGAATTTGCGTGTGAAGTCCTTATAGCGCCCCACGCTGCCCACAATTGCATCCAGCGGAATTTCCCTTAATTCCTGCTTTGCACTCTTCCTGCCCTTCAGCGAATCGCGCACTTCCTCATAGGAGAGAAGATCGGCAGATTTTCTGGTAAAACGGGCAAAGACCTCCTGCAGCGCAGCCTTGCGGCGCGCACGCCGAAAATCCTGGACCGCTGATGAAATACTCAGTTGGTTCATGTCTGCCATGGAAAAACACCCACTTCTAATGATTATCACACCGCGTCAGAAACTCCTGAAAGCAGTGAAGTCCCTACCACTCAACACTTCAAGGAATTGTAAAGACCCCCAGCCTATCCTAGAAACAATCCAATGGCGACCAGTGTGGGGGTGGCGATATTGAGGATCACATTTAAACCCAAGAAGGGCACTATTTTCTCCACATTCTCGGCGGAACGATAGACACCGACAATGACAGGTACAGCGATAAACAGCGTTAGCAGTCCAATCAGACTTGTCGGAGGCAGATGGCCCAGCGTGACCCCGAGGACGATCGATAGGTAAGCTAGAAGCAAGATTGTGCCATAGATCAGGCTGCTTACCCTTTTACCGAGGATTATCGGGAGATGTTTTCGGCCCACACTTTGATCAGCTTCGATATCCGGGAACTGATTCAAGAGCAGCAAGTCATTCACCAGGAAGAAAGGTACAAGTGAAGCAATAAATGACGTCCACGAGTATCCGCCCGTCAGGACGAAATTGGTACCCATGACCATCAGTGGTCCAAAACCCAATCCGGGGGCAATTAAACATAGAACAGGGTTGCGGGTAAACCAGGGTGTGTAGGCAATGATAATAAGAAGCCCGAGAGCACCCAGCGGCAAGAGGGAAAGCCCTCTTACCCGAAGGAAGAAAAAGCCAATCAGTGCAGTAATGATTATCGCTACGATGGCGACGCTCAAGGCTTGTCGCGCGAGTTCAGGCCTCTCAGGCAAGGTGCCGCTCCCGCCGCTAAAGGGGGTCCGATGGGTTTTATGGTCTAATCCGCTCTTGAAATCAAAGTATTCATTGAAGGCATTGACACTGATGTGAGCAGCAATAGCTCCGATAAGCGCCAGGGTGAAATAAAAATAATTTACTTTTCCAGCTGACCAAATCGCGGTCCCGAGCCCTACTAAAACACAGGCAGGAGTTAAGATAACGAAGGGGAGACGCATTGGTCCCGTAAGGTCTCTTAAATTGGTCACGTTTTTGTTCTCCATAAGTCAGTTCGGAATGACTACCCATCAAAATCACTTTTACTTAGTACAAGTTTGTGGCGATTGATTATCCTTGGTTGACATTCTCTCCCCACAGGAAGAAGATCATATCTTGCTCAACCGTTAGTACTTAGCGATGGCATCCTTTAAATGCACGCGGGCATCATCCGAATACCAGCACTTAATAAATGCATCTTCCCGTTCCGTTAATTGCTCCGTAATCTCTCTCTTAAGGGCATGTACTCGGCTGCTCTTAATCAAAGCGAATGCTTCCATAGAGTCCGAGGACAGCTCTCTCGCTTTATCAATCGATTGAGGCACCACTTCTCCCACGGGCAAAATCCTGTCAACCATACCCAATCGTTGTGCTTCTTCTGGTTCGAGGAACCCGCCTGAATCCATGACATCG
>SOJU01000115.1 GCA_004376465.1 Anaerolineales bacterium
TTCGGCTCCATGCCGGGCAGGACGACTTCTCCATCCCCGTAGTTTTCAAACAGCTGCCCCCACGGGTTCTCCAGAGCAGCCTCGACCCGCTTGCGGCCGACGAAAGGATACCAGTAGACATTGTGGTAGAAGTTGCTGGCGAAGTAGGACCAGGGAACAAGGGGGCTTTGCAGCAGCAATTTTTCGAGTGGTTTCAAAGGACCGTGGTAGATCATCTTTTGACCATGGCTGGCGAAAGTATCGGTCTGGACGAACTCCCAGGGGGGTTCTTGCTCGATATCGTAGCCGACGATCTCAATATCATCAGGGTTTCCGATGCCCAGATTGAGTTCATGGGCACGGCGGATGAAGCGGATCTGCATCGGGTCGAAACCCTGGAGCTTGGCTGAGACGGCATCGATCGCGACCTGGTCGGCCGAGGCAAGAAGAATATCCTTCTGGTGCCAGTGCATTGCCCGCGGCCCTGGACCGTCGCCGGCGAACGTGCCATCCATCACCGCGAACAAACCCGGGTGGATCTCGCGCTGGATCATGAGTAGGTCAACGAGCGTATCGTGGATCACCGCGTGGGTCCAGTGGCGGTCCCGATGGAGTAATCCGCCGAAGGCGTTCTTCATTGCCCCCGTGATCGTTGTAAAAACGTGCGTTTTTACCGTTGGCAGCTGGATCATACTCATCCCAACGAGTGCTCTAGGAATGAATAAGCCCTTGGGGTAGACCTTATCGAGGACCAGCAATTTATGGTTCTTAGGTATATATTCGAACCACTCGAAGTCTTCCTCGTAAAGGTAGATGCAGGGGATATCGTATTTGTCGGTAACAAAGCGGTGCTTGTTATTGAACTCGCCGACACTTGTGTCAACCACAACGGTGTCGTTATGGACACCGACGATGTCTTGATAACCTGCGCCCTGGAGCGCCTGTATCACGCCTTCGATCTGCCAGGGTGCCGAGGAGCAGGCTGGATACCAGGTTTGCCAGGAGATATTGATCTTCAGCCCGGTCCGGATTTCCTTTGGGAGGGCGGCTTCAAAATTCGCAAGCCGCATAACTTCCTGAACATCATCTAATACTGTCTCCGGAGAGGTTTTCAGAACAGCGACCTTCCCAAATTCCGGTTGTTTTGACATCTGATCCTCCTGTGATGTGCCTCCATTCTAACCTACACAAGGGAACCCGTGTAGTTACCTGCACGAACGAAAAGATGATCAATGGCTCGTCGAGTGGATTGTATTTCTGACAAATCGGTCAGTTCGTTTCCATGGAGACCGTTCAACGTGCTACAATAACTCTAATGCAGAATAAAACATCAAGTTCGCTCACAACCTTCGAAGATTTATACCCTGAGGAGGTCTCCCGACCCGCAGAGAAACGTAACTATTGGGTTTGGATCTATCTACCATTATCGATTGGGATTCTGGTTATTGTGGGAATTGGCTTCCTGGTAGTTCGTGCAGGGTTTGGTTCAGCGAGCGCATGGGCGGACACATCGCTTATCTTCATGCTTATACCGGCGATCATTCTGGGGCTGGTTCTGGTTGTCCTTTTAGGGTCAATGGTGTACGGGATTGTTAAACTTATCGCCATAATCCCCGTGTGGTTTATAAGCATCAGGAGAGTTTTCTGGCAAGCTGAGAACGCCGTACAACGAACTGGCGACATTGCCGTTCGCCCGTTTACAGTGATGAAATCCTCTTGGGCTGCCCTGCAAGAAAGCTTTAGCTGGCTTGTATCCATCGTGAGAATATTCAAGGGAGAGACACATGACTGAGGAACCAAACTGGAAGGCTCGCACAATCATCGTCGGGGTTCTCGCGGGCGCGCTCACAGGCCTTGGTGCCGCCCTGGTTCTGATTCAACGTGCTGAGCAAGAAGGTGAAGCTGTGCAACTGGGCACATCCGATGGGCTCAAGGTGGGCATTGGCGTCCTGGGTTTGCTGCGGCAGATTGGCCAGATCGGCCCTCGGGGTGAACAATAATTAAGCTCTAATCCTCACCTGCTTCGATTGCCTGAGTAGGTGGTTTTGAATTGAAACAAGAAACTTTCGAGTCTGTCGCTCGACAGGCTCTTTTCTTTTCGTTCTTATATAAACGAATGTTCGTACATAAAAGGATGATGGGATGGAGCACGGCACTGTAAGCAAGGGTGAACTCACACGATCATCGATCCTGGAAGGGGCCTATCAACGCTTCCTTATATATGGACGAAGTGGAATACCGCACCCGCGTAGGTTTCAGGCGCCGCGGCCGGCTTATGGCGGTGGGCACACCCACAGAACTGAAAGAAAGAGAGGTTCCGGGTGCCGTCTGGCGCGTACACTGTA
This sequence comes from Anaerolineales bacterium, assembly GCA_004376465.1. Taxonomy (GTDB): domain Bacteria; phylum Chloroflexota; class Anaerolineae; order Anaerolineales; family E44-bin32; genus E44-bin32. The sequence continues at coordinate 2,325 of SOJU01000115.1, forward strand.
CTCCACTGCTGGCAAACCTGGATTTACTCGAGACACTTCCGATCCTGAGGAATGTGAGTTTGTCAGGTAACCACCTTCGTGCAATCAACAGAAGAAAAGAGCAGCGCCCAAAACCTGGAACAGGCATAGGACGCTGCAGGATTACATGATGTACGCATTCAAGAAACCGCCCCTACGCTTGAGGATGTTTTCCTCTCCCTAGCAGGAAACTGAGTCTAATCATCAAACGGAACTTCAACGACGAGGTCCTGAACCTCGTTGTAGAGATCGGCGATGAGCGTCTGCACGCGTTGGACTGTCTCGGCTATGGGGATTAGCTCAGCCTGTTCGCTGTCTCGGCGTTTGGCCTCAACCGAGTTTTCTTTTAGCGAGCGTTTACTCACGGTGAGGCGCAGTGGGAGCCCGATTAAATCGGCATCGGCGAATTTCACACCCGGGCTTTCCTCACGATCGTCGAAAAGGACTTCTACGCCCGCATCGATAAGTTCTTCATACACCCCCTTAGCAGCTTCCTCGGCGCCCTTCAGCGAAAGCAAATGAACTTCATAGGGGGCGATCGTGATGGGCAGGATTAACCCATTCTCATCGTTATACTCCTCGGCGGCGGAGGCGAGCAATCTGCCGCTGCCGATGCCGTAAGACCCCATGATTACGTATTGTGTTTCGCCGTCTTGATCGAGGAATGTGCTGTCTGTGTCTTTGCTGTAGCGGGTCCCCAATTTGAAGATATTCCCGACCTCGACCCCCCTTGAGACGTGTATCTTTGCACCACATTGTGGGCAAGCGAAGCCAGCTTCAGCGAGGGTGATGTCGGCGATGATATCCGCCTCAAAATCGCGTCCGATATTGACATTCTTCAGGTGATATCCTTCTTCGTTCGCGCCGGCGACGAGATTGGGTGAATCGGGAATCAAGTCATCGACGACGACCAAAGTATCCTTCACCGCGATGGGAGATGCGTAACCAGGCACAGCGCCGACAGCGCGGATTTCGTCGTCGGTCGCCGGACGCAGTTCTTTCGCTTTCACGGTATTGGCGAGCTTTATTTCGTTCAAGTTCATATCACCGCGGACGATGGCGAACACAAATTTCTCGTGTTCTTCGGTCCCTTCGGGGATCGTGGCGATCATGAACACGGCTTTGGCGGTGCGTGATTTGGGAACGCCGAGGAAGTCAGCGAGCTCTTCAATGGTTGTCATCTCGGGAGTTTCGATTTTCTCTACCGGAAGCAGCTCTTCTTTATCAGGTTTTGGTTTTTGAAAACGGGCGATGTGCCGATTGGCGGCATAGCCGCAATCAGCGCAGATCAGGAGCGTATCTTCTCCAACGGGGGCGAGATACATAAACTCGTGGGCCAGGCTCCCGCCCATCATGCCCACATCTGACTTCACGGCGAGCACAGGAACGCCGCAGCGATGGAAAATGTTGAAATAAGCCTGGTAGTGGGCGCGGTACTGACGATCGAGCCCTTCCATATCAGCGTCGAGGCTGTAGCTGTCTTTCATCGTGAATTCACGAACGCGGATTAAACCGGCTCGCGGCCGAGGATCGTCCCGCCATTTCGTTTGGATGTGATATATCAGCATCGGCAGCTGCCGGTAGGAATGGATTTCCTTGCAGACGAGATCGGCGACGACCTCCTCGTGAGTCATCGCCAATACCATGTCACGCCCCGCTTTGTCTTTAAAACGGCCCATTTCAGAACCAATCTGATACCAGCGATTAGTTTTCTTCCAGATGTCGGCAGGATGAATGACCGGCATGGAGATCTCTTGCCCGCCTATGGCGTTCATCTCCTCGCGCATGATATTTTCGATCTTGGTCAGCGAACGCTTCGCGAAGGGCATATAGGTGAAAATCCCGGCTGCAAGCTGGCGTATGAACCCCGCCCGCAGTAGAAGCTCATGGCTTGCGATCTCAGCCTCGGAAGGCCGATCGCGCAAGGTTTGGCTGAAGAGTTTACTCATTCTCATGGTATTACCTCCCAATATCTCCGACCCTTTCAAGACGCAAAGTGTCAGGAGCGAGTTAGTGAAAAGAAAAAGCCCCGGTGCTGCGGGGCATAGGTTCGCCGACTACGGCTGTCCGTTGGTTTTGGGTTCAACAACCCTAGTGAACGCAAACCAATGCCCGGGCTGCTTTGCAGCTAGGGACGGGCGGGGAACTTGGGGCAGCGAAACCTCGACGAAACATCATTGATGTAAGTTACCATTATGGCCTATTTCCGTCAAGCTATCTACATGCCTCTTTTGGGTTTCATCTGGCATACATCAAATGTGCGTGGCATAATTCCTCCTGTTGTGAATAATTTTTCGCCCCGTCGCTGTCTAATAGTTCTTACTAGCTTCGCTCTCTTCGGGGCATTGTTGATGGGTGCGTGCCAGGTTGAAGGTCCTGAGCACTCAGGAACATTGCCTTCGACTACAGGGGACGCAGGGCTGACCGTTGTTCCACCGACGCCCTTCCAATCGATCAATCAAACCCCTACCGCAAGTGTCGTCAATCTCTGGCTCTCACCGGCGTTGCCGGACAAATTACGGACGCGAATGGTAGATCTTGTCGACCAGGGAGCGGGAGGATTTCAGCTTGCCGGTGAACCGTCCACGGCGCAGGTAAAGGTTGAACCGGGCGGAGAGGTGAGGATCGCTGAGTGGGTTTATTCGCTTGTGGCGCCGTTCCCAACGGTCGAGGATGGAATGAGCTACGAATCCTTGCATGCACTCTGGTCAGGTGAAGGGCAGGAAGGTAAGCGGATATTTCTTACAAAGGATGTTTTCGAGGCGATGTCTGCTGTGATGGGAATACCATCAAGATCGAGGGTGCATATCACGGCACCGGAGGATCTCCTGGAACGCGCATGGGAGGAGAGACCCGCTTATGCAATTGTCCCATTCGAGGATCTGGAGCCGCGCTGGAAGGTGCTGGAATTAGATGGGCAGTCGCCAATACGAAAGAATTTCGATCGAGATGCGTATCCACTGGTCGCATCCTTCGGTATAAGCGGCGACACCGAAAAAGCAGTTCAGCTGCGCGCAGCGTTTGGTCCTCCCTTCAGCAATTACGACCCGAATAAGCTAACGACTCTGGTCATGACCGGTGTTACGGCGCTCACCCGGGCCACGGCCTGGAGGATGGAGTCTCACGGCATCGGCTATCCAGGCGAGTTGATCGGTGAATGGCTAAGTGAGGCAGATTTTGCTCACGTCAGCAACGAGGTTCCATTTTTCTCCGGTTGCCCAGCCCCGGATCCTGTGCAGGAGAAGCTGAAGTTTTGCAGCGACCCAAGTTATATACAATTGTTCGTCGACCTTGGCATCGACTTGGTCGAACTGACTGGAAATCATGTTTGGGATTATGGATCAGAGGGGCTGGCTTTCACTCTAGATTTATACCGGCAGTACGGGATGGAATATTTTGGCGGCGGCGAAGATCTGGAAGATTCATTCCAGACTGTGCGTCTAGAACACAATGGAAATCGGCTGGCTTTTCTCGGGTGCAATTGGATTGGACCGAAGTACGCCTGGGCTGGCGAAGAAAAACCGGGCGCGACCCCCTGCGATTGGGAGCGTCTCCGTGAAGAACTTCGGATATTAAATGAGGAAGGCTATCTACCGATTTTCACATTCCAATGGTCGGAATTGCCTGCTCCCAGCCCTGCCCAGGAAGACGCTTTTCGTGATGCAGTTGATGCGGGGGCTGTCATTGTCAGTGGAAGTCAGGCCCATCAACCTTTGGGATTTGCCTTTCACCAAGGAGGGTTCATCCACTTCGGGCTTGGAAACCTATTCTTTGATCAGATGCAGACGTACGAACTACGGCAGGAATTCATTGACCGGTATGTGTTCTACGATGGCCGGCATATCAGTACGGAACTGCTGACCGCTTTACTTGAAAACTATGCCCAACCGCGGCCGATGTCGCCCTCGGAACGCAGCGTATTACTGGAACGGATCTTCGTGGACAGCGGCTGGTAGGGAAACCCGGGAATGGCTCCAGAAATGATTCGCACCCTCGAGGACTGAATAATAGGTCCTGAGGGTGCGATTTTGTTTTGAAAGATGTTGATGGTCTAACAATAAGCTAAAGTGAATGTTTTAGCCCAACGCTGCGCTGAGCGCCTTCCCGGCTTGAGCGGCTTGGGATTCCAACTGCGCCAGTTCATCGAGCCAGCTTTGGGCGGCTTCACGATCCGAAACGCTGCCAGCGTTGATCTTGACGTTGAGCCCTGCGGCTTGCAGGCAGGCATTTGCCATCGCGCCGGCAGAACCCGCATCGCTAAGGGCGTTTTGGTTCCCTTTCTCCGCGACTTCTGCTGCGAGGGCGAGCACTTCAACGGCATCACGACATACCTGCAGCGGTACTTCCGCGGCGACATGCGTGGCACGTTCGATCTCTTCTGCTCGAGTGGCTTTCTCCTGCGCAGATTTCTTCGGCATCCGGAATGCAGCCATGACGGCATCGAAGGCCTGGGAGTCGAGTGTCACTGCCTTTTGGAGTGCATCTCGCAGAATGTCAGCATGCGACGTTATTTCCTGCATTCGCTCATCAACGTCAGCGTACTTCTTCTTGCCGACCGTAAGGCGGGCGACCATGGCAACTAGAGCGGCGCCCATTGCGCCCGCGAAGGCTGCGGCGGAACCACCGCCGGGTGTTGCTGATCCTGCTGCGATGCTGTGCAGGAATACGCTTTCATCGCGCTCCTCGCTATCCATTGCTGCGAAGATGCGGTTCTCGAGGACCTGGTCGGGTGAGAATTGGTCGAGCTGAAGATACCACTGTGCAGCATCGATGAGCGCGGCTTGAGGGATCAAGCCCACTAACTCGGAATTCACAATCGAGACACCGTAGCGATCCGCTTCACGCCGGATGAGTTCCACAACTCGGGCGACTGGAGTGCGGGTGAAATCAGTGAGATTCATGGACACCTGCGCCCGACCTTCGACAAGCATTCCCAGCGCCTTTACATAGCGTAACCCGCCAGAAGAGTGCCTCACCGCACGCCCGATGTTTTGTGCGATGGCGACATCGTCTGTTGAAAGATAAACATTGAAAGCAACCAATGGGGCTCGAGCGCCGATGACGGTCGCGCCGGCTGGTCCTAACTTCTGGGGACCGAAGTCAGGTTTCTTTGTGGGATCGCTTTCGATCGTCTCCTTTAAACCCTCATATTCGCCGCGGCGGATGTTCTCTAAATTCTTTCGCTCGGGGCGGGTTGCGGCTTGCTCGTATAAATAAGTGGGAATGCCAAGCTCCTCTCCGACGCGCTGAGCAAGTGTTCGTGCAAGCTCAACGCACTCATCCATTGTGACCCCGGAGATGGGCACGAAGGGGATGACATCGGTTGCGCCGATCCGCGGGTGTTCGCCCTTCTGTTGATCCAGGTCAATTTTCCCTGCAGCCGTCTTTATCGCTTCGAATGCGGCGTCAGCTACTTCGGCAGGGGAACCAGCGAACGTTATCACAGAGCGGTTGTGATCTGCGTCAATGTGACGATCAAGAATGTATACCCCGCGCACACTGCGGATAGCGTTCTCGATCTCCTCAACGACCTCGACGCGTCGTCCTTCGGAAAAATTTGGAATACACTCAACAATTGGCTGCTTCATGGCACCTCGCATGCTTGTCTTACGAAGATTATAGCCCAGTTATCTCTCTGGAATGTTTATCTAATCCTAGCTGAGAATTCTTGATTCGCAGGGTCGACGATCCTTGAATCTTGATATGTGTGCCCGATATTCGGATATTGCCCAATTGAGACCGGAGTGGTATTAATATTATCCGTAATTGCATGGGATGGTTGTGAGTTAAATTAACCAGCGCATGCCTTCGCCTCTTTGCTGGTTGAGAAGGGGGAAAATTATCAGAAATGTCAGAGGGTATATATTATGAGAAGGAAAGCTAATTTAATCGTTTTAGCGTTTGTGGTCCTCACTGGATTGCTTCTTGCGGCGTGTACTGGTACATCACCACAGGTCGATCCTGATGATCCATCCGCCGATATTGCCTCGCAGCAGCAGGAGGTAGACGAAGGTGCTCCGGTTGGGAATGTGGAAGTTTCGGAAGGAGAGGATGCTGCCCCTGCACCGGTGCTCCCGGAGTCTGCGCCTGCAGACGTACGACCCACACCACGACCTGAGCTTAGCGCCACCGAACCATCAACTGTAAACCTAGCTTCGGGCAAGCCGGTGCTCCTTGAGTTCTTCGCGTTCTGGTGACCGACCTGCCAGGCACTGGCGCCCGTCGTGCACGGGCTTGAAGCTAAGTATGCCGGACAGATTGATTTCGCATACCTCGACATCGACGATCCCAATACGGAGCCTTTCAAACGGGAGCTGGGCTACCGGTACCAACCCCACATCTTCCTGCTCGACGGAACAGGCAAGATCATCGGTCAGTGGGTAGGGTTGGTTGGGGAGGCCGAACTCGATGCCGCTTTACATGCAGCGATACTGTAATCCAGGAGATATTTCTAAGTACAAAGGCTAAATCAAAGAACATAGAAAGCACAACCGCCTGTGATCGCAAACTGCACAGGCGGTTGTATTTAACTTTGGATAACGTATTTGATGCGGCTGCCAAGCAGGGTTGTGAACTGCGTCTACTCCTTGCCCAAGACACGCCGGGCGATGACCATGCGTTGCACCTCGCTTGTGCCCTCACCGATCGTCATGAGTCGTGCATCACGGTATATGCGCTCGACGGGATATTCACGGCTGTAGCCGTAGCTGCCCAGGATCTGTATGGCGTTGCGGGCGACATCCTCGGCCATCTCCGTTGCGAAGAGCTTCGCCACAGCAGCCTCACGGTTATGGAATTCACCTTCCTGTTTAAGCCAGGCAGCCCTATAAACGAGCAGGCGGGCGGCTTCGATCTGCACCTCTGCATCGGCAATCATCCATTGGATCGCCTGACGTTCAGCGATGGGTTTCCCGAAGGATTGTCGTTCCTTGGCGTAGCGGATGGCCTCCTCGTGCGCGGCCCGTGCCAGACCGACAGAGAGTGCGCCGATGCCGATCCGGGCAGTGTCTAAGTTTTGGAGAGTCTGGTACAGGCCCTCGCCCACTTTGCCAAGGAGATAATCTTGTGGAACGCGGACATTCTCGTATGTAAGGGCGTGGGTAGGTGAAGCACGAACCCCCATCTTTTTCTCGGGTGGGTGAATATGCATACCAGGGGCGTCGGTGGGAACTACAATCAGACTCAGAGAGCCAGAACCTCCTTTTGGATCCGTTCGGCAGAGTGTGATTATGAGTGAAGCCGAGCTTGCATTGGTAATCCACGCCTTGTTGCCATTGATCACCCACTCCCCATTGTCCAGTTCGGCACGCGTCTGAATCCCACCCACCAAATCTGAGCCTGCGCCGGGTTCGGTCAGCGCTAGGGCTCCGAGACCGGGGTCGCTCTTAGCCAAGCCGGGGAGCCACCGTTGCTTCTGTTCTTCAGTGCCATAGGTCGCGATTGGTCCGCAACCCAAGCTGTTATGGGCCGCCACGGAAAGCGCAGTGCCGCCATCGGCCCAGCCGAGCTCCTCGATGGCGATTGCCCCGCTGATCGCGTCGACGCTTGCGCCGCCGTAAGACTCTGGAACGTTCATGCCTAACAGTCCCAGGGCGGCCATTTTCTCGAAAGCATCTTGATGGATTTCGGCGCGTTCGTCATATTCCGCTGCCTTCGGCTTGACAATTTCGGCGCAGAAATCGTGGACTGCATTACGCCACATTCGTTGTTCATCTGTTAGTTTGAAATTCATCGTCTCCTCGCTGGTAATGGATGTATTGGGGCACGGATACGTGTCCAGAACAGAAAGAGCAGTGTGCCATGCCGTTGCTTATCATTGGTTTGCACGATTGAGATTTTCAGGGTCAATGGACCATCTATTTGGATTCTCCTGAATGTAACGGCGGATGCTGTTTAGTGAATCTTGATTACGAATGATGTGTTCATAATAATTGCGTTGCCAGACAGGTGTACATCGCGTGTCGTTGGCTATGTTGATGGCTTTGGCAGTGTTCATCTTGTAGAAACCAATAACCATGGGTAACGTCATCCGTCGTCGGGCGATCGGCGAATTCTTCTCTTGTCGGGGCAATTCATGAATTGCCCCTGCATGATTTGCCCTCACAACGTCGGATATGATAACGATCCCATGCATATGATCCGGCATAACGATAAATACATCGATTTCAATCTCCGGGAACCGTTTATCCAACTGTTCCCATTTTCTTGTTGCGATTTTCCCGCAATTATTTAGTAGCATTCTGCCCTGGTCAACTCTTCCAAATATGGGCAATCGATTCCGGGTACAAATCGTTACAAAATATGCGCCTCGTTGTGAATAGTCATAGCCTCGTAACCGTAAAGAACGACGGCGTTTGGGTCCCCTGACCATGGTTGTCCCCCCGGTATGGGCAAATCATGATTTGCCCCAACGAGCTCCAACGAATTGCCATTACTGCATTATTTGCCCCAACTACTCGTTCCCCGTAATTCGCGGGTAGAAATATTCCAACAGATCCTGCGCAGGCTTTCCGTAGATGGATGCAGATTTATCATCGATCCTGGCGGTCGGATTAAAACCGCGGACGTAGAAACCAGTGATTTCATCTCGTGCAAAAGCGCCGAGAATTACGGCATTAATCGCCTCTGCCTGTGCAAGTAGATCTACGCCCAGGTCCGGATCGACTTCACTGCCAGAGGCGAAGCTCCCAGGATCACGGCAGCTTCCATCTGGCGCAGGTGGACAAGAATTCGCACTTCCTTCTATCGAGAGATATTCCACACTTAAAGTGACCGGCTTTCCCTGCAGGTCTGGCTGGACCAGAAGCCAATCGAAGGTCTGGTCCACGGTTGTTTTCAGCGCATTGAATTCTGTAGATCCATCCCGGGAGAGTGGGATCCGCCAATAAATGCTGATCTCGTCTACATGCTCCACAAATGGGGGCAGATCAAGCGAATCGATTTGCAGCTCAACTTCTATAGATATTCGACCGGAGAAGCGTTCGCGAATTTCGAAAATCAGCTCCTCCCATCTCACGCTGGCGTCATTGGGCACTCCTGACGAGGAACCGTCCGTAAGTTTGCCGGAGGGTAGGCTGGGAGCGATGTCGTGGGTGTTGATGATCAGCTTCTCGACCCCCATCTCGCCAGCGTACTCAGCGAAGGTGAGCAGAAAAGACCGATACTCTTCGAACCACAGGTTCCACCAGATGTTATTTCTCGCCGCCTCTTGCCACCATGTTTCCATGTTGCCGGATTCAACCGAGATTGTTGGGCGGAGATTCACCTGCATATCAAGTTCTTTTGCGTGTTGGACCCACTCCCCGAGTTCATCCTTGAACGCGGCGCGGCCGGGGTCAAAAGAGATCAGCGGGAACGGGTTCTTTTGTGTGACCAGCCAGCGCGGAGTAAGGGTTATTGCGTTTACTCCGAGCGAATGGAGATCCTGGATGCTATCTGGCACGGACGCCTTCCAGGTTGGGGTATATCCAGATAGGAAGTCAACGCCGGCTTCAAACCTCTGCCGGGGGAGGATCGCCTGACTGGTGATGGATAGGCGGGGAGAGTCTTTCTCCAGCCACTTCCAGGCGATAACTTGATCGTGGATTTCAACACTGCCTTGCTCGAGATCGAGTGCGCGCCCCGTCGACATAGGTCCAGCTGTGTCTTCGTCATCGGCGCTGCTGCACTGAAGATTGCGACAATAGCGGTATTCCACAACTCCAGCGAATTTCAAAGGTCCGTGTAGCTCATATTCCCATTCATGGGGTGCGATCTGCTGCATAGGTATTGGCTCGAACCAGGAGCCGGGTTTGAACTGCAGACTAACCCCCTCCTCAGGCGGAGTATTTTCGGGCACTTCGACGTGGAATCGTAGACTTGAATCCCCACTCGAGTTCCAGTTCATCACAGTGTCCCGCAGCGTTGTCTCTTGTTCAGGGATGATCACCTGGCGAGTTACGAAATGACCTCCGTTATCCCGCTCGGCATTCCACAAGCCATCACCTAGCGTGTACTTATAGCGGAGGTCGGTTCCGCTGTAAAGTGTTAGGACCGCCAGGTAGTGAGTTGGATCAATTTGAACCAGGGAGGGCATATGGAGCGTGGATGTGCGGATGTTTCCCAGAAGATCAACAAAGCGATTTCCGAGTTGTGAGATGTTTCCAGCAAGGTGGATTTGCGCGTCCGGGGCGTGATCCGCGGGAACGGTAACCTGGAAAGTTATATGAACCGGAGTGGCAGCATGGAGAGAGAAAGCTACAGGTGTACTTGAATCTGCAGCCACCTGCGCGCCCTGCTGTACGGATCTATACGCCCCATTTGGGCTGAAAAGGGTGACATTATGGAGACCGGCTGGGAGATTATCGAGGCGGAAATTCCCTTCACCGTCGCTAAACGTGATCAGACCACCCGCGCTGACAGCAATCTCGGGGATACCATTCCCTGTGGAAGCGTCCACGACCTCACCGATAATGCGGCCAGTCGTTCCTTCAAAGGGTGCATCAGACCATGCTGCGACCACATCATCGATCTGCACGGGTCCGGTTACGAGTGCTACCCGTGTCCGGATGGACTCGAAGTTTGCATCTACCTCTCGTGCTTCGGCTGGGGATCGGCGGGCGTAGCGATAATAGAGGAGCGAACCGATCGTGGAAGCGATCCTCACTTGTCTTCGTCCGTCGCTTGCTGATTCCATTGGAATTGAATAGGTGTTGTAGTCCAGGCCGGTCACTGGATCGAGCAGAACGATGTCGATTCCAGTGTCTGAGTCAGTCCCCGCTGGCAGGACAACAGAAAATGTGACCTCAGCCGAAGGAGAGGGGGTGGCGTTGCTGATGGGAACCGGCGATGGCAGTTCTACAGGTATGGAGGTTGCTGGAAATGCCGAGCAGCCTGTCACCAGAAGTGTAACCAGCATTAGTTGAAGGAAGCCAGAAGAAAGTTTTTTCATCTTCAATACTCAATGTTTTGGATTAACTGGGCGCAGAGATCTGAATTGGGGATCTTCCTGGCGGCGATGGAGTAGGATTTCATTCTTGCCCCCAAATTAACGGTGATGGTCAGGCGGCCGCGAGCGAGCGAGACCCCCTCTAATGCTGACCAGGGACACTCCTTCCGTCCAAAAACAATCCCGTTGGGCGTTAATTGGACCGGGCCGAAGTCAATGCTTTGGCCCTGGTTGAGATACTGGCGATAGTGAGCAAGATACCGAGGGTACAAATTAGCTTTGACAGTCTCCGCCAGGCTGTTGAAATCCTTCAGGTTATTCACAAAACGGAAAACCTGCCCGTTGGAAGTATGGATCCATAAGGTAGATCGATTCCCCCATTCTAATTTCGCTACACCGTAGCGAATGGAAGAAGAGCGGACGAATTCAATCTCCTCCCAAGGGATGGAGACCGCGTGGTTTCGCTTCGTAATCAGTACACCTACTTCGTTCGTGGTCACACGATAGCTGCGAGCACTCAGGTAGAGTATAAGACCAATTGCACCGATAGCGGCGAGAACCAATGAAAGAATCAGCGCGGGTGTGGTCCAGCGACCGACGACGGCGGGACCGAAATGATGATAGGCGAAGAACCACCGGAAAATTGCCCAGGTGAATGCGGCAACCGCTCCAATAAATCCCAGCACTGTCACCGCCAGGTACGTGCGCAGAAGTTCAAGCCTTACGGGGTGGGAGGTATAAGGCGCCGCCACTCTCAAATCCTGATTTGGGGGTTGATTCGATCTTTGTTGAGCCATAGGACGTTGAATAGTATTGAGTGATTGCGGACGCTAATAAGATGGGATCAATCCCCATCGCGATGCTGTATCGAGGTACCCCTATCCATAAGCATAGAAGCACCTCCAACGCATAAGATCATGTGCTGACCGGCTCTTCGGTTCAGGTGGTCAGGCAGGGAGGAAATAGACGTCCGTTGGCTTAAGCTTGCTATTTCTCAGGAAACGGGGTTTGACCTCCATCCCGATCCAATCCAAAGACGGTTCATCAGGATCAACCCCAAAAAGACGCGCGAGGAACAGGGTGTTGATGTCTTCAAATTTGATCAGGCATAAAACGAAAGGCGTCTCAGGGAGGAATTCCTCCGAGCCAAAGTAACAAACCGTGAAGGCGTGAATATGCGCCGGGGTTTCAGAAATGTCGATCCATTCCGTTTCCTTACCGGAGTACATATCATGGCCACGAGGCGTGGCGTATGCATAACCGCTCTCGGGATCCCGGGAAGCTAGAAGCTTCTTGTTAGAAGCGGCGGCAAACCAGGGGCTGTCCTGACCGTAGGAGTGCAGATACGTGATCTTGTAATCTTGTTCGATCTGCAGCGGCGCCATCTTCTTCAGAAAGGCTAGTGAATCTGGATCAGTCTCTACCGGGAAAGGTACGCCATGGACGATGTATCCACCGAGGGTTTCAGGTCGTCGATCTGGTAATTTGGCCATGACTAAACCTCCTGCTCAAGTATGCTGACCGTCACGTAGGTGCCTGTACCAGCATGGGAATGGATTGCCCCTCTTTTCGCGTTTTTCACCTGCAGCGCATCATCATCGAAGTGTTTCTTAATTGTCCCCTGCAACTGCCAGAGGGCGAAGACGGCTTGCATCAAACCGGTCGCGCCAACGGGATGACCGCAGGCAATCAATCCGCCGGAGGGGTTAACCGGGCAGACAGGTTTTTCTGGTAGCTGAACCCCATAATCAATCCCGGATAAATGAGCTTTTCCAGATTCAGCGAACGGACCACCTTCGCCATATCTGCAGAGGCCTAAATCCTCATAGGTCTGGATCTCGCTGGAGGTATAAGCGTCGTGTAGTTCGACGAAATCGAGTTCTTCCAAAGGATCTGATATACCCGCATGCTTATAGGCCATGTTCCCCGCGGTTCTCCCTGCGCGGAAGGAGTGCACACCTGGATAGCGGGTTCCCTTTTCCCAAAGTCCCTTGTAGTACTTACGAGTCCCGTCGTCAGCTTTTTCCTGTTCGGTGGCGTAGTCCCGCATAAACGTATCGAAGTCGACATGCGGTCGGTCAGCCATGCGCATGGCGTCCGTGCCGCGCCCGATGCCGGTAACTTTCACCAGAGGGCGGGGGATCTTCGCTCCGGCATCTTCCAGTTTCTTAATACCCTCTTCAGAAGCCAGGATCGTAGCCGCAGCTCCGTCGGACATAACGCAAATATCGAGGCGGGTCAGCGGCCATGCGATCATAACTGCGTTGCGGACATCTTCGATCGAGTAGCGGTTCCGTTTCTGCGCGTAGGGGTTTGAGAAGGCGTTGATGTGGTTTTTCACGGATACGTGCGCCATTTGCTCAACGGTTGTGCCGAACTCCTTCATGTGCCGTGTGACCATCATAGCGTAATACCCGGAGTAGAACCCACCCACAGGGTAATCCCAGGAAACATCGGATGCTTGGGCGATGAATTCGTTTCCCTTCCACGTCTCGACGTGGCTCATGGTTTCGAAACCGTAGGCTACACAGACGTCCATATGACCGGAAGCGATCGATTTCCACACTTCTTGGAAGCAGAGCCCACCCGTCGCACCACCGCCTTCGACGCGGTGGCTGGGTTTTGGACACAGCCCAAGGTAATCCTGGGCCATGATCCCCGCCATGAGTTGTCGAGTGAAGTGATCGGAAAAATAAGATGCTACCGATCCATCGACGATCGATGTGAACGTTGGGAAATCAATTTCCAGATCCTGGATGGCGTAGTCGTAGGCCTCCTTTGTCACTGCCTGAAAATTTTTATCCTGACGGGTTTTCGCGAACTTTGAAACCCCACCGGAGAGGGCGTAGACAGGTCGCATTGTGGGCTTTCCTCCTTCATGAATTGGTTTGACGATGATGCGATTGTACCCCTAGAGAGAGAACCGAGCAAAATTCAAGCGGTCATCGGACCTTGGGGCGGCTAGCTGGGTTACTTCAAATGTCGTTGATCGGAGTCGACGAGGATCCATTATCGAGATCTTCGACCGTGGACGATGAATTTCGATCAATGGGAATCGGAGTGCGTATTTTGCGCGCGACCCCGGCCTGCAATCGCCGCCAACCCGATGCTTATGAAGTACAGCACGATCATGGGCAACATCACCAACCCCATATTCACCGGATCGATTGTGGGCGTGACGGCTGCTGCGAGTACGGCGATACCTAGGATGGCGAAGCGCCAGCCGCGTAGGAGTGCTTTCGCATTCACGAAACCTAAACCTGCCAGGGCGTAGATGATGAGCGGGAATTGAAAAGCTACACCTATCCAGAACATTAACCCCGTCACAAACTGGATGTAATTCGCAGGACGGATCGCGGCGCTAATGTCCATGAAGTGGAGGAGGAAATCGATGGCTGGTTTGAGTAGAATGAAATAAGTGAAAGCTAGGCCGAGCAGGAACATGATCGTTGCTGCCGGGATTGAGGTCAGCAGGAGTATCCTCTCGCGTCGGCGGAGCCCTGGATTTAAGAATGCGAAAATCTCAATCCCGATGTAAGGCAGAGCGATAACAAAGCCGGTTAACAATGAAACCCGCATGAAAACACCGATTGATTCGGTGACCTCAATCGCTTGCAGTTGATCGATGCCGTCAATTGGAACCGCGAGCCAATCCAGTGCCTGTTTGGCAAAGAGCGTGCTCAATAGGACGGCGAGGACGAGGGCGGTGATCGCACGCAACAGATGACGGCGCAGTGCCTCCAGGTGGTCGATCAGGATCGATGGTTCTTCAATCGTCCGACTGAAAACATCCGCAATGGGCGTGTCTTCGGGCTCATAATTGATAAAGTCCCGCAGTTTTAGGAATGGCTTTGCGATCCATCGAAAGGGAAATGTGATGAGATGCCACAGCCTACGAAAAAAAGATCGAATCATTTAGCTGTCACTCGCATCAGTTCCCGGATCCTGATCCAGGGCACCCTTCTTGGAGTCAGCGGTGTCCAGGGAGGGGGCTTGCCAGGCGCGCAGTCCTACATCCAGATCTCGAACCTCTTGCGTAAGATCCCGGCCAGTATCAGAGATGGCTTTGCTGGTCTCCTCGATGTCTTTTTGCACGGCGTCCAACTCGTCCAAAGCGGCCTCTCGCGCGAGGCGGTTGGGAAGATTACGTAGGTTTTTGGATGCTTCGTTAATTAATTTCCAGTTCTCTGAGCGGTAGAGGCGGTTGAGAAAACTGCCGAGCATTCGCCCTGTCTTCCCCATGTTGCGGGGGCCAACAACAACCATGGCGATTAGAAGAATGAAGATGATCTCAAGGGGACCAATACCAAAGATATCCATAGTTCAATCTTGGTTAGTCTGGAACCGTGAATCGGCGGCGGATTTCTTGTTCTTGTTCGGCGAGTGTACCCAGGACACCATTAACGAACCGTGCGGAGCTCTCTGACCCGAAACGCTTTGCGAGTTCGACAGCCTCGTTGATGGCAACTTTTAGCGGTGTTTCGTCATAGAAGACAATCTCCCAGAGAGCTATGCGCAAGATGTTCCGGTCGAGAACGGCGAGTTGATCAATGGGCCACTCGGGAGCGAATGTGGCGATAACATTATCTAATTCTGGAGTTGTAGAAAGGACGCCTTCTACAAAGCATTTGAAAAACTCCGACCCCTCATCGCTCATGTTGTCATTCTGTTTCAGGTATCGAGCAATGACCTCTTGTGGTGGATGGTCGACAGCGTCGATTTCATAGAGGGCTTGGATAATTAGGTTTCTTAATCGTCGTCGTTCGCGCTTCATGGGCTCGAACCGAAATTAATCTAAAGGGTCGGTGTAGTCAATATCCTCGATGTGTATATCAACTCGAATAACATCCATGCCGATCATTTCCTCTATGGCGCGTACAACCTCAGTCTGAACCTTTCGGCTGACCTCGCGCACGTTGATATCCTGGGCTACGATCAGGAAAAGATCAACAGCGACCTCACCACCTTCGATGTCGATTTGTACTCCTGCGCCCGATCCCCGACGAAAGAGCCGATTGACGCCGCTGCGTATGGGCGCCATCGCAACCACACCAGGGACGCTTAGCGCTGTGAGACGAGCCAGCGTAAGAAGAACGCCGGGGGCCATCGTCGTTGTGCCGGGAGCTCGATCTTTATTCTCTTCTGTTGTATCCATTCTTTTTAAACTCCTATTTACATCGCAATTCCACCATCAACGGTAAGTATATGACCCGTGATGTATGCTGCGTCATCGGAGGCGAGAAAAGCAGCAGCTTTTGCAATCTCTTCCGGCTGCCCGACTCGACCGAGAGGAATTATATCCATCAGGCTCTCTTGAGCATCCTCGGGTACGGTCGACCAGATATCGGTTTGGATGAAACCGGGTGCAATTGCGTTGACCGTGATCGTTCTCGATGCGACTTCTCGCGCTAGCGCCCTCGTGAAACCAATTTGTCCTGCCTTGGAGGCGGAATAATTAGTCTGACCGGGATTTCCCATGATCCCAGATACGGAGGCGATGTTAAGTATCCGCCCGTACCTGCGGCGCAGCATATGGCGGATTGCTGCTTTACAGCAGTTAAACGTCGATTTTAAATTGGTCTGGATCACATCGTCCCAATCGCTTTCGGACATCGTCATGATCAGACCATCGCGGGTGATGCCGGCGTTATTCACGAGGATATGGAGATCTCCGTACTCCTCGATGGCGGCCTTTACCAGCCCATCCGCCTGCTCGAAAACGCTAACGTCAGCCTGGTGGGTAAAAGCCTCCCCCCCACTTTCCGAGATTGTTTTCACGACTTCATCGGCTGCTGAAGAGTTTTGATTATAGTTTACGACGACGCGGGCGCCACGACCGCCAAATTCGAGGGCAATCGCCCGGCCTATTCCGCGAGAAGCCCCGGTCACAATCGCGACTTTATCATCAAAATCCATTCAAGCCTCCATTTTCCTGATATGCTCACGAGATTATACCTAGAAATGGACCAATGGATGTCCATGCGCAGGAAAGCGAGTTCGCTGTTCAGATGCTGGCGGGAGAGCTGGAGCCGTAAGCGCCAGAGCCGACAGGGTCAAACCCCGGGAACGTCGTATTCCCGGGCGAGTTGAATCAACAGCTCAGGATTATTCTGGAATCTTTCCGGGTCTTCTTGACCATTTGCGAGCTTCATTAACGTGTCGGTGAGAAGCTGATTGGCTGGTGCAGGGGAACCCAGGTGTGAGCCGGCTTGTACAACTGCGCCGTTTAACTGCAAGACCTCGGATTTGCCGCGGCCGATGTCGAAGTGGAGTGACGGTTTTTTGTCCCCGCGCCCTTCACTGACGATCTTCCTGAGAAGGGGTCGAATGAGCAGTTGGGGGAGAAAGACCGCACGCGCGAGAAGGGATACGCGAACCCCCGGCAAATCCTGTGGTGTGTAGCCAATAACCCGCAGGACCCGGACTGTTTCTCTAAGAGACTCAATTTCAATCGATGCAATACTTGGATGGGAATACACTTGCGACGGTGTCCAACCGAGGATGGCCGAACTCGCATTAGCGACGATATTCGTCAAGAGCTTTGACCACTTCATGCGTTCGGCGTTTTCATAAGCTAGAGCGAGGAAGTCGGCTGCTTCGAGATCGCGAATGAACTCCGTCGCCAACGGATGATTAAGGGCCACTCCGATCCCTCTCCGTCGGGCGACGTGGATTACTGCAGGTTCAATCATTTGCACGGCAGTGGTAAGAGTGGCAGAGATGACGCGCTCTTCCCCAAAGCGCGCGGCGAGCATCTGATCGCTGCCTATACCATTTAGTAGGCTCACGATGGTGGGGGGGTCTGGAAATGCGGCCTCGATTTCCACTGCCGCGGCCTCGGCGTCGTAAGTTTTAACTGTCATCAGGATGAGATCGGGTTTCTCCATCCCCGACATTTCGGCGATGGCGTGGGCTCTTTCGACGACTCCTTGTGTGCGATCGCCACTTAGGTGGAGACCGTGCGTTTGCATGGCTTCCGCAATGCGAGGTCGTGCTAAAAACGTCACCGGGAATCCGGCGAGTGCGAGCTTACCGCCTACAAGGGCGCCGACGGCCCCGGTTCCGAAGACCAGATAGCGCAAGCTACTTCTCCTCCGAGCTAGCCAGTAAGCGGTCGACCAGGGCATTCAATTCTTCATCGGAGAAGAAGCGGATGACCAGGCTTCCTCCGCGCCGTCCGCGTTTTAATGTCACCCGAGTGCCGAGCGCATCTCGGAGTTGATTTTCCAAGTCTGTCTCCTCGGGAGAGCGTTTTGTTTTTGGTTTCTTCTTTCGTCGTTCACCGAGCAGGCGCTGGACGAGTTCCTCGACCTGGCGCACGCTAAGTTCGCGCTCAAGGATGTTCTGAAGTGCCGCGGATTGAGCTTGTGCGGTGGGAAGGCTGAGGAGTGCCCGGGCGTGTCCCTCGGAAATCTTGTTCTCGATGAGTGCACCGCGGACTGCAGCGGAGAGCTTTAACAGGCGGAGCGTATTGCTCACGGTGGCGCGGTTCTTACCGACGCGTTTGGCAATCTCCGCGTGAGAAAGGTCGAACTCATCTGCTAACTGTAGATAGCCATTTGCAATTTCAAGAGGGTTTAAATCTGATCGCTGCAAGTTCTCAACGAGTGCCCACTCGAGTTGCTGCTGTTCATTGGCTTCGCGTACGATCACGGGGACAAATTCCAGGCCGGCTTTCTCAGCAGCCCGCAAACGTCTTTCTCCGGCGATGAGCGTATAGCTGCCGCCGGCATCCTTTGGGAGGACGACAAGCGGCTGTAAGATGCCATGTTCGCTGATGGAGTCGGCCAGCTGAGAGATGTTCCCCATTTCCGGGGACGTTCGTGGTTGCCTGGGATTGGGTTGAATGTTCTCAACGGGTACCTGGAGCATACCTCCCCGCGATGGAATTTGGTCGGAGCCTGTCGGGATTAATGCATCCAGACCTTTACCTAACCCGCGTTTCTTACTCATCTCTTACCTCATTGTTACGGATGGATTCAACATTTTTAATGCCGTCACCCTCGAGAAGCTCCCGTGCAAGCGACTGGTAAGCAAGCGCGCCGCTTGAATTCGGCGAATAAGCCGTAATTGGAAGTCCGTGAGACGGCGCTTCAGCGAGTCTTACGCTACGGGGTATCACCGTTCGAAAAACTTCGTCCGGGAAATGCTGTCTGACTTCCTCCACGACATCCTGCGAAAGGTTCGTGCGCCCATCATACATTGTGAGCACCATCCCGCGGATTTTGAGCTCGGGAAAGAGACCACTTTTTACGCGCGTCAACGTCTCCATGAGCTGTGTCAGCCCTTCCAGGGCAAGGTACTCGCATTGAATGGGGATGATGACGCCATTCGCTGCGGCAAGCAAGCCGTTGAGCGTCAACAAGCCGAGTGAAGGCGGGCAATCCACAAAAATGTAATCGTACTTCTTCGAAAGAGGTTGGAGCATTTTCCGTAATAACTTCTCGCGCTCGGGCACATCGACTATCTCGATTTGAGCCCCGGCAAGCGCAGAGGAGGAGGGCAGCAGGGATAGGTTTAATTTCTGGTTGTGAAGGACAATCTCAGATGCAGGGGTCCGTCCGATGACAGCATCGTAGGTGCCTTGCTGGACCTCTGAGTGATTTATGCCCAGACAGGAAGTCGCGTTTGCTTGCGGGTCGATGTCGACAAGCAAGACGCGCAGCCCGAATTTCGCAATATTAGCGCCGAGATTGATTGCGGTGGTCGTCTTACCTACACCACCTTTCTGGTTCACCAATGCATAGATACGTGTCATTCAATCACCGTCCGTTCGACAAGTTTAACCTCGGAAGATCTCGGGATACTGGCAATACCGCTCCTTGAGACTGAGATTGCGGCGAGATGGTTGGCAAGACGAGCGGCGGTCCAGGGTGAATGGCCGTCGTTCAGGAAGATGAAGAAGGCAGCGGCGAAGATGTCTCCTGCACCGGTAGGATCAATTTCCTGTGTCACGGGTGCCGGGATGTGCCTCCACTCATCCGCCCAGAAGATGCGAGCTCCTCGACTGCCGTCGGTGATTGCTAGAATCTCACAAAATCGGGAGATTTGGTCCATGGTATCTTCATTGCCTTGTAGATCTTCACTGCTGAATACAACTACGCCGGCATGAGAAATCTGCTCTTGAATGATCTCCCAATTCTTGAGCCATACCTCACCGGAAGGTCCCCAGCGGCGGAGCCATCCCTGGGGTGTCAGGCAGATTAATGCCTGAGGGAAAATGTTGAGAATGGAGTAGTCAATCTCATTTGCGATCGGTGCAATATGAACGATAGGGGCGTCTCGCCACTTATCGGGTACGTCCGTGCTTGTGAGCGATGCAGCTGTGGTTCGAATCGATTGAAGCCGCTCCCCTGGCAAGTATTCGTTTGCGAAGATCGTCGAATCCTGCGAAGGGACCATGTGTATCGAGACCCCCGAAAGCGGATGGAGGTCAAGATCAGGGCCGACTGATGTGACGATAGCGGCTCTCTTGCCGAGGGCTTTGGCGGTTAAACTTGAATAGGTAGCGGTACCCCCGAGGGTAGGGCCATCTGCAGTGAGATCTTTCGAAACATGTCCGATGATGAGGTAATCGACCGATCGGTCCGAAGCAACCATGTTGAGGATTATAAACGACTGCGGTGACCGGACAACTGAATGCGCTGCTTATCGGGGGATAATCGTTACTTTTCGTTGATCTCTCTCGCCGACGCTTGCGGTATCCACATCAGGATTTTCTCGCAGTTCAATATGGACAATTCGGCGCTCATAAGCCGGCATCGGCTCAAGCGACATCGTTTGTGAAGTTTCAATGGCCTGTTTTGCCATTTGCTGAGCGAGGCGGCGAATCTGCTGTTCGCGTCGGGCGCGGTAGCCTTCGATATCAATCAGCACCGCGACAGGGCGTTTGAGTTCCTTGCCTACGATTAAGCGCGTGATGTACTGTAGAGCCGTGAGTGTCTCGCCGCGGCGACCGATGAGGATGCTGAGATCATCCCCGTGGATATCCAGGAAAAGAGGGCGGATCTTGCCTGGGGCATCAGCCTCGCCCCAGCGTGCTTCAATGCGCGCCTCGATGCCCATACGCTGAAGAAGCTCGCTTACAGTGTCGTGGGTGATCTGAAGCGCTTCCTCATCGCTGCCTTCTTCTACGGATGATTGAATTTCGTCAGCATGTCGGACGGTTTCTTCGCGCTTTATTTCCTCTCTACCGGTGGCAGAAAATGATTTAACGGTCAAACGAACCCGCGCCTGGCGAACACCGAAGCCGAGCAGCCCCTTTGTGCCCTCATCTAATACTTCCACATCAAACGCATCAGA
The DNA here is from genome assembly GCA_004376465.1 of Anaerolineales bacterium. Taxonomy (GTDB): domain Bacteria; phylum Chloroflexota; class Anaerolineae; order Anaerolineales; family E44-bin32; genus E44-bin32. Next base: position 23,572 of record SOJU01000115.1, read on the forward strand.
GGGCAGGCCCCACTCTTTGGCGCCCTTGAGTATGGCTTCTTCAACTGATGGTGCTATCGCTTCGATGCTCGTTCTTGTTTCGTTCATCTCGCAACCTTCCGATTAAGAGTGACCATGGTTTCATGTCAGATTGATGCAGCCTATGATGCGGGGCGCTCCCGAATTCTTCGCATGATGTACCCCTGGAGGATCCCGAGAAGGTTAGATGTGAAAAAGTACAACGCCAGACCGGATGCCAGAGAGTAGGCAAAATAACCCAGCAGGAGAGGCATATACAATCCCATCATCTTCGTCATGCTCTGGCTTTGAGCATCGGGGGATGCTGGAGTGGTTAGCTTGGTTTGTAGATAGGTGGTGATAACCACGAGGATCGTCAATACAGGGATCGCAAAGGGCAGGAAATCCAGAACAAGCCGTTCTGGCTGGCCCAAATTCATCCAAAGGAATTGGCTATTCACTGGAATGAGGCTTGCGGAGGTAAATGGATATAGGAGCTTGGAGAGATCAAACAATTGCACCGGCGTGGCTGCAAGTGTTCGGATCACGGCCTGGTAGAGACCGATGATAATCGGGAATTGGATGATCAACCCCACGCAGCCGCTCATCGGGTTGTAACCAACGTCCTTGAACAGTTTCATCTGTTCTTCTGAGAGTTTCTGCTTGTCTTTCTTATACTTCTCTTGCATCTTCTTGTAGCGGTCGGAGCCTTGGATCTCCTGCATCACCATCGTGCTGCGCATCTGTTGGATCGTGAGCGGTAAGGTAATGAGCCTCACCAGCGCTGTGAAGACGATGATCGCCCAACCGAAGTTCTGCCCGAGTAGGCTATAAATGTAAAGCAGTGAGTTGATCATTGGTTCAAGAATTATTGTGTTCCACATACAAGATCACCTTTTTCTTTTACTTGGGTTCGATAATGCATCGGGCAGCGCCCGTGCTTGGGTCTACGCTAAAAACCACGCATTCGCTATCCATCGCTGGAACAAGCAGACCAATATCGGTGGGGATCGAATCGGCGAGAAGCCGCCCCTCCATATTTGCGCTGCTTGGCCATACAGGATCACCGTTTTCGAGCAGGAACGCAGTCACCTCACCCGTTTCACTAATAAAAAATACTCTGTCATCGAGGATTGTAGGAGAAGCGGCGGAACTGCCAGGTAATTCCTCTCCCCATAATTCTTTTCCGGAAGCAATGTCTAACGCGTAGGCAGTTCCTGACACGTCTGCGAAGAAGGCCACGCCGTCAAATATTACGGGAGAACCCCAGATCGCTCCATCTGCTTTAAACTGCCAGACAATTTCTCCGTGGCTGTTGTCGAGGGCGAACAATATCCCCTCAAAAGTTCCAGCGAAGACTAGATCTTCAGTGAGCGAAGGAGAGTCAGAAATGGTAGAACTCAGATTTTTTTGCCAGATCTCACGACCCGTTTCAAGATCCAAGGCGTAGATGTGGTGGTCCAACGAGGTCAGGTAGATTCGGTCATCTTGAATTTTCGGCGAGGACCAAAGTGAATGCTGCGCCTCGAATGGCTTATCCCATACTGGTTTGCCGGTTTCAAGATCAAGCGCGTATAGTCGCCCATCAGCAGAGGGGACGAGAACCATATCATCGATGATTACCGGCCCACCGATGATGCGATCGGTAGCTTCGTCGAATGACCACAGGACATTTACGAAGGAGTTGTTCGGCATTAGCGCAAGGACTTCGTTGTTATAACCGCCGATGACGACGATGCCATCCGGTCCGACAGCAGGAGGGGCATAGAACGTTATCTTGTCATCTGCTTCTGGAGGATAACTCCAGACGTCACGCCCGCTCGAAAGGTCAACCGCGCGCACATATTGGTTGTAAGCCAAATAGGCGATATCCTCGCTAATCGTTAATCCCGGCCAGCTTGAGGCAGCCATGATACTGCGACCAGAGCAGCCCACTAACAGGAGGGCAGAAAGGCCCAGGATCATTGGCAGAAACAATTTCTTCAATGGAAAGGTTGCTTTACTCATAATTCTCCTAAGGAACGGGATCATATCCGCCGGGGTGAAATGGCTGGCAGCGCAAGATACGCCATACCGACAGCGCGCCGCCTTTAATGATGCCGTGTTTAACAACCGCCTGATAACCATAGTGCGAACAGGTCGGTTCGAAACGGCAGGAACCCGATGGTAGGCCTGGAGAGAGCACTGCCTGATAGAGCCGGATAAGCGCAAGAAAAGGTAGGCGGGGGAGATTTTCCAATGTAAGAGGAATATCCCTCAGCCCTGGTTCTAAATCTTGAATGTGATCACTCATACTTCGCCTGTTATTTACCGAACAATTCTGCACGTTGAATAAGATTTGTAATTGCCTCTTGAATCTCGTTCCAAGAACTTTCAATAATTTTTGGCCGTGCAATTATCACGATATCCCAGCCAGGTTCGATCGCAGCCAATTGCCCTCGAATCGCCTCGCGCAGGAGACGTTTTGTCCGGTTTCTTAGCACTGCAGAGCCGAGGGCTTTACCAGTTGTGAAGCCAAAGCGTGAGGTGGGACGATTGTTCGCGCTGGCTATCAGAATGGCAAGCGGGTGGGCAAAGGATTTCCCTGTGCGCCGCACCCGCTGAAAGTCGGACGAATTGGTTAGCCGGTATTTTCGGTTCATCCGCTTGGCCGGTCGAAACAGGCCCTCACCTTATCTTGGTGACCGATCAAGCCTTCCAGTTGACTTTCTTGACGTGCTCATTCATCCGGACAGAGAGATGATGACGGCCTTTACGGCGGCGAGCCTTGATGACGGATCGACCGCCCTTTGTTGACATCCGGGATCGAAATCCATGCACTCGAAGTCTGCGACGAATCTTCGGCTGATATGTGCGTTTCGGCATTCAAATTTCCTCTAATAATAGATTGCTTCACAAAGCGTGCAACCGGCAGATTATACCGCGCGCCTTGTAGCCGGTCAACGGACAGATGAAGAAGGTCACTGAAGAAGAGTGTAGCGAAGGGTGCGAGCCAACCCTCCTATCAATAAAGGGAAATTCATCCTTATGTCGAGGGAGCAGAGGGGGGTCCCTGCGGATAGGTTGATAACCCGTTCTTGTTACTTACTCGTCTTCCTGGCGCTGGATATGTGCTCCTAGACTCTGAAGTTTCTCGTCAATTCGCTCGTAGCCACGGTCGATTTGGTTGATGTTCCTGATACGAGATGTCCCCTTTGCGGAGAGTGCTGCCAATGTGAGCGCAAGCCCGGCACGAATATCGGGACTTTCAAGCGGCTCGCCGAAAAGTTGGCTGGGCCCTTGGACGATAGAGCGGTGCGGATCACAAAGAATGATATTTGCTCCCATCGATACGAGCTTGTCAATGAAGAACATCCGAGTCTCATACATCCAATCGTGGAAGAGCACAGTGCCCTTACATTGAGTGGCGACAACGATGGCAATGCTCATAAGGTCGGTCGGGAATGCCGGCCATGGCATCACGCTAATTTGAGGAATTTTTTCGCCGATATCGAACTCCACTTTCATCTTCTGATCGGCGGGGACGAAGATATCATGCCCATCGATTTCCCAATCGACGCCTAGCTTATTGAAAACGAGGCGGGCCATAGATAAATATTCCGGGGCGGCATCTCGGATCGTGATCTCGCCGCCTGTTATTACAGCAGCGCCTATCAAGCTCATCACTTCAAGGTAATCTGGACCGATTGTGTGCTCGCCTCCATGCAGCTTCTCCACACCGGAGATTTTCAGAGAGTTTGAGCCAATGTTTTCGATGTTTGCTCCCAATTGATTCAGAAAGTTACAAAGCTCCTGAACATGGGGTTCGGAGGCAGCATTCAATATCATCGATTCGCCCGGAGCGACAACGGCGGCCATGATCGCATTCTCTGTTGCAGTGACGCTGGCTTCGTCAAGGAGGATCTTCGTGCCCGATAGCCCCTGGGGCGCGCGCATGGAGAATTCTTTCTCGCCATACTTTATTTCAGCGCCTAGACGTTTAAGAGCCATGAAGTGTGTGTCCACACGACGGCGTCCGATGACATCGCCGCCTGGCGGAGGTAGAACAATTCCTCCCTTTCGCCCCAGCATTGGTCCGGCAAGTAGTACCGAAGCCCGAATTTGCCTGGCTAAATCCGGGGCGAGATCACAATCTCGAATTTCCTGAGCATGCACACGCCAGGTGTGGGGCTTAAGGTCATCGATTTTCACACCCATAGTCTCGAGCAGCTGCCTCATCACATGTACATCACCGATCTGCGGGACGTTGTGCAAGACCACGGGTTCATCGGTGAGAAGGCACGCGGCCAGCAGCGGCAGCGCGGCGTTCTTGTTGCCAGAGGGTGTGACCTCCCCTTTAAGTGGGTATCCACCTTCAATGAGAAATGCGGGCATGTGTCATCCTTTTAACTTGAAGATAATCTCGTCACCCGGGGTGAGGTTGAGCGTCTTCGCTGCATCACCGCCATTAATCGCGATTTCAAGCAGGCCTGAACTCCCGATATAGGCCAGCGCCTCGCCCTTCGGGGCGTCGCCGAAAGTTCGACCCAATGGTACTACATTCCCCTGAGGGAGAATCACCTCGTAATCTTGGGCGATGATGGTGCGTGCTGAGAACGGTGGGATCCAAGGTTTGAAGGAAAGATCATCGTCCGTATTGTCGAACCTGCCAATGCTCGTAATTAGGTTGCCAAAATGGTCGCTTTGCATGATCTCGCCCTGGATGGATCCCGCCCCCAAATCCTCCAGAAGCGGATCAGGTAAGCGAACGAGCTCTTGAGATATCGGACCGAAGTCCTCGAGCGGAATATCTTGTGCAAGATAGGCTGCCGCAGGGGCGAAGATGTCTCTTCCGTGAAATGTATTACTGATTGTTTGCAGCTGATAATGAGGGTTCACTAATTCCGCTGCCTTGTACTTATTTGTCGAATAGAGCAAGAAGCTGAAGAGACCGTTATCCGGGCCGACGCAATACAGACCGGGCAGCTTAAGTGCTATCGCTCGCCTTTTTGTTCCGACACCGGGGTCAACGACCGCCAGGAGAACGGTTTCGGGTGGGAGGTAGGATCGCACACGCCATGCTTCGAAGGCAGCCCGCTGGACATCGCCAGGGGGAATTGCGTGGGTCAGGTCGATGATGCGCGCCTCCGGAGAGATGCCGGCGATAGCCGCCTTCATCATCCCCAGGTAGGTGTCATCCATGCCGAAGTCTGTGATGATCGCGATGTGCTTGGTCAAGATTCTAACCTTGTGGAGCGATTCTAATGGATATAAAAAAGCAGGTCAACCAAGCAGATATTCACCTCGGGCAGGTATTGTCAAGTGGAAAAAGCGTGAGTTGGAGAGCGGTGCAAAGTAAGGAAAAAATGCCCGCTGTGGTAGAATCATATTTCGTGAAACTATCTGATAATCAGGTTGAACCCAAGCCGATTGGCATACTGTCCGCGTTGTTGGCTGGGTTTGACAGAATTGCGGCAAAACCGCTTTTAATCTTACCGCCCGTCCTTTTGGATTTGTTCCTCTGGTTCGGACCGCATCTGACGGTGTCATCATTGCTTCACGCTGCCGCAGCCGGACTGAGTATCCCAGCGGGCACCGATCCTGGCATGACGGAGCAGCTGGCTCTCTTCCGGGAAACGCTGAATCTATTTAGTGAGAGGTACAACCTTCTTACGTCGTTCAGCACGCTTCCAGGGGGGATGCCTTTCAATTTCCTATTCGCCCTACTCACGAGCGTATCCGTGGGCATACCGAGCTTGGTGGCGGGTCGAATGCCTGTGCTTACACCAATAGGACCGGCAGCACAGCTGGAAATACTCGACCCGATGTTTATCATATTAATATGGTTCACTCTGGCGCTGGCCGGTATCGGCGCGGGTGCGATCTTTCATCGATTGGTGGTAAAGCAGACAGACCCGGAAGCTGAATTTAACCATCTATGGCGGGATTGGATGAAATTAGTGTTTCTGGCAATAGGAGGGTATCTGCTCACAGTAGTTATCCTCACAGTTGGTATGCTCGTTGCTGGGATCAATGGTCTAACGTATATCGCCCTGCCTGTTCTTTTCGTTGCCGGGGTTTACATCGCATTTACCCCCCATGGCATTATCCGCTACCGCCTGGGAATCTGGAGTGCGATTAAACAAAGCATCCGTGTAGTGCGGTTTAATTTTTTTGGGTCAACCGGATACCTGCTCACTGCATTCCTCATCATGTGGGTATCTACCTATAAGGTCTGGTCTCTAGCGCAAGAAGACTCTTGGATATTCGCGTTGGCCATTATGGGCCACGCTTTTATCGCAACAATGTTGATCGCCGGAAGCTATGTGTTCTTTCAAGGGCGAAAGGAATGGCTCGAGTGGCAACTCGCGCGGATAATGAGTGTGCTGAATCAGGAAGAATCGAAGCTTACGGAAGAATGAGCCTAGGTATATTTTGTACTCGGAGTTATACGGTAAATCGACCCTGGTGATGATCAATAGGGAATAGGGAGAGGAGAACGCAACGTGGCCAAGCGGTCTCAAAAGAAAGTAAGCAGCTATGCAGCAAAAGATATCCAGGTCCTTGAGGGCTTAGAGGCTGTCCGCCGTCGACCGGGGATGTACGTTGGCGGCACGGATATGAAAGCGCTTCATCATCTGGTATATGAAGTCGTCGACAACTCAATTGACGAGGCGCTTGCCGGTGCCTGTGACCACATCGACATCGTGATCCATCCGGATTGCAGCGTATCCGTCGAGGACAATGGGCGCGGCATCCCTGTTGATAAGCACCCAGAGCAGAAAAAATCTGCTCTCGAAATCGTAATGACCATACTACATGCCGGCGCCAAGTTCGGCGGGGATGGCTACAAGGTCTCCGGGGGGTTGCACGGCGTTGGCGTCTCGGCTGTAAATGCGCTTTCTGAGTGGTGTGAAGTGGAGGTCAAGCGGGACGGTAAGATCTACTTCCAGCGCTATGAACGAGGCGCTCCAATGGACCCGGTTAAGGCTATCGGCAAAGTCCCGAAAGAAGAGACAGGCACGAAAACCACGTTCATGTTTGATCGGACAATTTTCAAAGGGGACTTCGAGTATCGCTATGAGAGTCTAATTCAACGCTTCAGAGAGATGGCGTTTGTCACCCGGGGCGTTGCCATTCATCTGCTCGACGAGCGCGACGGCCGAGAGATGACATTCTTCTTCGAAGGTGGGATCAGCTCCTTCGTCGCGTATCTTAATCACAATAGGGGAGTATTGCACCCCGTGGTTCACGTCGAGAAAGAAACGGACGGGACTGGAATCGAAGTCGCACTTCAATATACAGATGCGTATGCTGAGTCGGTGTATTCCTTTGCCAATACGATCAACACAGTCGACGGCGGTACCCACCTGACAGGGCTCCGGGCAGCAATCACGAGAACGATCAACGATTATTCTCGCAAGAATAGCTTACTGAAAGATACGGACCCCAATTTTAGCGGTGATGATACACGCGAAGGGCTTACGGCGATCGTCAGCATCAAACATCGTGATCCCCAATTTGAAAGTCAGACCAAGGTGAAGTTGATGAACGCGGAGGTCCAGACCCAGGTCCAGCAGGTGTTGGGTGAGGCTTTCTATGAATTCCTGGAAGAAAACCCGAGGGCGGCGAAGGTGATCGTGCAGAAATGCCTGACATCCGCAAGGGCGAGAGATGCCGCAAAGAAAGCGCGAGACCTGGTTATCCGTAAGAGTGTACTGGAGAGCATGACGCTTCCGGGGAAGCTGGCGGATTGCTCAGAACGAGACCCGAATAAGTGTGAACTCTATATTGTAGAGGGCAATTCAGCGGGTGGTACGGCGAAGCAGGGTCGCGATCGACATTTCCAAGCCATCCTGCCGCTTCGGGGCAAGATCCTGAACACCGAGCGGGCCAGGTTGGATAAGATCCTCTCCAACAATGAGGTCAGGGCGATGATTTCCGCTTTGGGAACCAGCATCGGTGAGACTTTTGACCTCGAGGGCTTGCGTTATGGGCGGGTCATTATTATGACCGATGCAGATGTGGATGGCAGCCACATTCGCACGCTGCTCCTGACATTCTTCTTCCGCTATATGAATCAACTGATTGAGGACGGGCATCTCTTCGTCGCCCAGCCGCCTCTTTATCGTATTAGTTACAAGAAAAAGATCCATTACGCGTACACCGAAGCTGAAAAGGATCAGATTATCAAGGAATTGGGCGTAGACGGAGATCGTGTTTCACTCTCGCGCTACAAGGGTTTGGGCGAGATGAATCCAGAGCAACTTTGGGATACGACGATGGATCCCGCCAATCGGATCCTGCTCCAAGTTACGATCGAAGATGCGGCAGCGGCAGATCGGACGTTTGACATGTTGATGGGTGCCGCCGTACCGCCGCGACGCAGATTCATCCAAACACATGCGAAAGAAGTCCGCAATTTGGATGTCTGAACCAGTGAAGTCAATATAAAAAGGGGCTCCGAAGGTGTTATCGGAGCCCTATTGTGTTCTCGATGTTTATAGAGGAGTCGAGCAGCTGTCAGGAGAGCGCTGAATTTCCCTTCTCATCGTCATTGTAGAAAGGGTTCTTGCCTGAAGTATGGTCGGTTGTATCAACGACTTTTTTCACCTGAGGCAGGGCTTCTTTAATCGAAACCTCTACCCCATCCTTAAGCGTCACATCAACAAGCCCGCAGCCCTGACAACCACCGCCGAAGGTGATATATGCGGTATCGTCCTTATAGTCGAGCAAAGCTACAAAACCTCCGTGGGAGGCCAGGCCGGGATTGACCTTGGTGTCCAATAGCTCTTGAACTGCCTGCGCGTCTGGGTCCTTCCAAACAGGATTGGGGTTGTCGATCAGAAAGCCTCGCTGGAAATCGTCTTCTTTATAGTCCAGCGTCGAGTCCTT
>SOJU01000189.1 GCA_004376465.1 Anaerolineales bacterium
ATCAACTGAGGTATCCGCGTTTATGGCACTTTTCCACAGTAAATGGAGGAGAACCCAAAAAAAATTTGATGTGTCTTTCTGCTCCTGGGGGAAAATTTGTTAGCTATTCGCAAAGTCGGTTTTAGGTCATTCTGTGTCAGAATGGTAGCGAATGATTGTCTAATAGGAGCAGGTGAAATTATGTATACAGATACGAGTGTTGAGTCGTCGCTTCGAACCGTTGATCCGCGCGTCCAGGCTCTTACGGACGCTCTCGCCCGCCTCGACAACCCAGATGTTGATTTTCGTTGGGCAGTAATTGTCGATTACGATGGGTTGATGTTATCTAGCTATCCCGAAGACCTTGAGTCGGGTTTTGATGAGGCTATCGCTTCAACGGCGCATATCATGCGCCTGGGCGAGAGTGCACAGAGGGAAGTCGAATTCGGAAAATGGCGATTCACGATGATCACTGGCTCAGAGATGCAGCAGTTGGTGCTGCATATCAACAACGAAATCGCCCTCACGGTTGGCATGGGTTCGAAAACACCGCTGCATAAGTTTTTCTCCGTCGTTCGCGATGTCGTTCCAGACATGGTCCGCGCCCTGGATTTGACCTCGCGCAGGTTTACCGAACCCAACACTCTTTTGATGAAGAAAGATGAATTGGAGCGAATGCTTAAGCACTAACCATCTGAGCGGGCATTGCCCATCCGCTTCTCAACAAATATCTCAATTTAGGCTTTGAAATACTATGCGGCGGGAGTTTCCCGCCGCTGGTACATCTTATCTATGGTGATCGGCAATCTGCGTGGGTCATAATCCATTCAAGCCTTCGATAATATCTGCAACTGATGGGCTCTCCCGCGGTTGCCAGCCAGTGTTCACATGGACGGATGCGGTGGAGACCTCATGCTTTTTCGTTTGAAGAACCGCCCTGATAAAAAGAAGCCGCGGCGCAATCGTGCGCCTGGTTTGTTGTTGCTCATCACTGTGCTTGCCCTGGCTCTCGCCGGGCTTAGCTGCAATGCCCCACCTACACTCTTATCCGAGTTCAATCTCAACGGGTATTCCCAGGAGCATCTCGCAGATGCGCAAGTCGCCCTGCCAGACGCAGTCGTTGGGAACGAACCCCTTCAGAGCTTGGACCTGTTACCCATCTCCGACAATCGTGTCGCGGATACGCCGTTACCAACGCCTTTCCAGCCGGCGGAATCCACCACACTGGCGTCACAACCTGCGGAGACAGTAACAGCGTCCCCAACCCCCACCGGCTCTATAACGCCTTCCGTGACTCCGGGGACTTCAACCGCAAGCCCCTCGCCCACCACAACGGCGATGGGTACTACCAGTGCAACCTGGACAGCCACCCCCTCGCCTACGATCACTCGGACATCCCCGCCGACATCTCCTCCGCCAACGTCTCGGAGCGCCACTGCTAGCAACACCCCTATCCCGCCACCGACGTCCACCAACCCACCGCCGCCTCCCTCGTCAACTGCCCCGCCGCCGACTTCAATTCCGACCCATACTGCTCTCCCCCCGACTCCGACCTCCGGCATATGCAATCCTTCCAGCAATGGTGGTTTGGAGAGTTCTCTCATCCAACTCATTAATCAGGAACGCCAGAGCAGAGGCATCGGCACGCTCAGCCAGCAGAGTCAATTAGCTGCGGCAGCGCGGGTTCACAGCGAAGATATGGCCTGCAACGATTTTGTTTCCCATACTGGTTCTGATGGTTCACTTCCGTGGGACCGGGCCCGCGCCCAGGGCTATAACTACTCGGCCATCGCCGAGAATATTTTCGCCGGCAGCAGTTCGGCACAGTCAATCTTCGACGGTTGGATGAACAGCACTGGCCACAGGAACAATATTCTCAATCCAACGTACACAGAAATTGGGGTCGGGTACCAGTATTGGGCTGACAGCACCTATCGGGCTTACACAACCGCTGTTTTCGCAAAACCACGGTAAAGATTTTCAAACTACAGGGGCGTCCTATACACTTAATTAAAGAGGGCGCGGCTGACCGCGCCCTCCATTCTTCTACCCAGTGGTCCTTACTTACCTGTCTACTCACACCGACCTGGCGAAATCCGCCTTTACCGCGTTGGTAACGCTCAGTAAATCGGATGGCGCGAGGAGAATCTCAAGACCTTTCACTCCGCCGGAGATTCCAACGATATCCCAGAGCTCAACAGTCTCATCGATAAACACAGGATAGCTACGCTGTATCCCCACTGGTGTGACCGCGCCGCGTTCGTAGCCAGTTAGGGAACGCACCTCGCGTTGTGGAACCATTTCCACGCGTTTATCCCCCGAAGATTTGGCCAACGCACGAACATTGATCTCCGTTCCGGCGGGCGCCAATGCGATCAACGGTCCGCTGCGGTCACCGCGCAGGATGAGTGTTTTAAAGATCATCTCGGGCTCATGTCCCAAGGCCTCGGCAACTCCCTCGGCAGTCAAGGCACTATCTTCTATGTCATACTCGCGGAGCACATACGAAATGCCTTCCTTTTCGAGAATGCGGATGGCGTTGGTTTTCCTCATGTGTTGGTATTCTTTCATTGTGTTGAATTCAAATATTGGCCAGGGTAGTGAATTACTACCGCTTCTTTATACCGCTGTTTAAACAAAATTGCCGAATGGAGTAGCTAATCTTCCTTTCGAAGCTAAAACTATCTCCAAGGCAACACGCCTCAGCTTACGACAAGTTAAAAACAAAAACGCCTCTTGTATGGGCGTTTTTTTCGTGAATGCCCCAGGTGCGATTCGAACGCACAGCCTAGGCTTTAGGAGAGCCTCGCTCTATCCTATTGAGCTACTGGGGCTTAATGAGATTATAGCACCCTACCCTTGTCCGGCTTCGCAGGTCCATCACGCCCCAGAGACTTGAATCATATAGGCGGGTATGGGCTCCCGCCGCCCAATAACCTGGAGCGGCTCTAGTTGCTCGGCTTCCACTTTATGGGCTCGCTCATAGGTCTCCAAACTCAGCAGAATCTGTCCTCCATCTGCCTGCTCCTGAAGACGCTTGGCCACGTTGACCACATCGCCGACAACGGTGTAGTCCATCACTTTATCCGAACCGATATTTCCGACCACCGCTTCACCGGAGTGCAGGCCGACACCCAAACCCAACCCCTCTAATCTGTCCCCCGATTCTTCCCGTAATTTTCCGAAGAGCTGCTGCATCTCTATCGCCGTGTCGACTGCGCGCTTGGCGTCATCATCGCTTGTTACCGGCGCACCGTAGAAGGCCATGAAACCATCCCCTAGGTATTTGTCAAAAGTTCCGCGGTGCTTAAAGACCACTTCACTCAGCGCCTGAAAGATGTGGTTAAGTGTTTCAATGACTTGTTCGGCGGTATGTTCAGAGGTGAAGCGGGTAAAGCCGCGAATGTCTGCGAAGATAACCGTCACCTCGTAGCTATCCCCTCCCAAGCGCAGGTAGCGTTCGGGGTCAGTTAAGATAATGTCGGTGACGTCCTCCGCCAAGAAGCGGTCCAAGACTTGTCGTAAGAGGCGATTTCGGGCTTCAATATCGTCGTGCAGCTTCTTCATGCGCAGCAGTGAGCGCACACGCGTCAGCAGAACGATCGAGCTGTACGGCTTGGTTACGAAATCATCGGCTCCGACCTCGAGCGCTTTGAGTTTCTCCTCCTCGCTGTCTAGCGCAGTGACAATGACAACGGGGACAAATCGAGTCGAGGGTGTGTCTTTAAGTGCCTGACAGAGCGTCAAGCCATCCATGTGTGGCATCTGCACATCAACCAATGCCAAATCGGGTGGCTCGTCCAATGCCAGCGCTAGCGCATCTTTTCCGTCGACCGCCGTCACCACGTCACACCCCGATGAAGTCAGGTAAGCCTTTAGTAGATCCCGATTTAACCAGTCATCGTCGGCAACAAGGATTCGGGGCGGTCGGTTGAAGATATCGTTCAGATCCATTTTTTTTCCGTCTTTCCGTTGGTTATCTAGAATACCACTGATTGGGAAGTGGCGATATTAAAGAGTTGCCTGGGTCATCGTTAACAGTGTCGCTGAACGGGGTATAAACATGGGGGACTTCCGCACCAAACTGAAATCGAAGCCATCCTTAGACTCTGATTATCTACCCATTTATTTCGGTCCGGGGTGCTGTAGAACTGTGCTCCTTAGACAAACGAGTGTGGCCATGCGCTCCTTACGGCAAGTAGCGGAAATTCACCTCGGTTCGATTTTCGCCTGGGGCAAGGTCGATGCTATGGAAATCGGGGTCAAACGTTTGCTGGTTCAGATCACGCCATAGGCAGTACTTGCCCGCGGGGACATTGTAAAAACTATAGCTGCCATCCGCGGAGCTTGATGAGGCGGTTGCGAAGGTCGTGGTTCCAGGGCAGGCTCCCTCTTTAAGGAAGAGATTCGCGCCCGAGATGTGCCCATCGACAGGGTCATCGCGCTGACCATTGTGGTTTCCATCAATGTAGACATAACCCCGAATAGAGCCTGGGGAGGGGATAGGAGTCGGAGCTACTGAACGAATAGGCAGATGGCTGGTATCACCGCTCACCGTAGCATACTTTCCCCAGAGCCAGCACTCATGTCCGGGATAATCGGGGTTGTCCACCACCCAATAGTTTAAAACGCTGCCGCGCGCGAGTATCTCCGTCGTTTCCCCAACTAGCAGCGCGCCCACCATGTCATACACTTTCCCCGGACCCGTCCGGCAGTTGCTGTCCAAACTGACTTCGATGATTGGCACAGCAGGTGTTGGGGAATAAATCGGGGTTGGCGTGAGGGTCGCTGGCCCGGGCGCTGATGTTAGAGAGGGGGTGGATGCTTGCACGGTCGCCTGCGCCTCCTGTGATTGGATGGCCTGGACCGTCGCCTCAGCGATGGCATCAAGCGCCTGGTAAGTTTGCGTAGCCACCCTAGGATCCGCTCCATCAGAAAGCGTACAAGCTGAGAGGGTTATAAGAACGATGATCAAGGCCAGGAGGATATATTTGTCTGGTGTCTTCACAATTTCAAGATTATCCATTAGGTGCACATTTGCGCAAACGCCCCTTACGCTCATGCTTCGTTTCACACACAATAGGTTGATTATTGGATAGTGCACGTTTTTATTATTAATAAACATGTACGCCTTCATAAATTGCTTCAGTTCCGTGTGTACTGACACTCAAGTCCTGTCGACAATGGTGGACGAGCAAAGTATGATGGAAAAACCACCTAGCGATTATGGTGATTATGGACAAGCGTGCCCTAACCCGATCTGCTTTTTTTCCCCTCTGCCTTCTCGCCCTGGCGTTTGGCCCCGTTGCTCAGGCTACACAAAGCGCCTCCTCCGGCTGGGAGTATATTGCCGCGGGGGTTGATTTCCAGATATTCTGGCTTCCGGGCCCGAATCGTGCGTATGTCGCCCGCATGGATCGGGAACAATCGGACGTCATCCTCGAGAGCAGCATCGCCCAGGGCAGGCTTTCCGGAGGGTTGGAGACAGTCAGCGGTATGGCCGAAAGTTACGATGGCGCCATCAACGCATGGGGGGATACGTGGGGTGCCCGTAACCGCGTTGTTGTCGCGATCAACGGGTCCTTCTACGATCCCGATACGGGGATCGCCCACGGCGGCGTGATCCATTCCGGGTGGTACTCTAAATGGTTTGACGAGCTCTCTGGCATCAGTGGCTTATCATGGAAGGAAGATAACAGCATCTTTCTCGGTCAATGTGTATACCACCGCCCGGGGAAGCAGGTGCTTTCGAATCTTACAACCGGGGACCGCATGGAAATCCACGGAATTAACACCCGCCCCCGGAAAGATCAGTTAATCCTACTCACGCCACAATTCGACCGTGACAGCAAAAGAGGGTCTAAAGGGGTCGACGTTCTGGTGGAGCTGACCCGACCTGCTACGTTGATGCCCTACCCGCATATGGTTACCGGCATCGTACGCGAGATCCGCATCGCGCCGGGCTCAACCCCCATCCCGTTTGACCATGTTGTTCTTAGCGGATGGGGTAATACCGATGATCAGTTGGTGCAGTTTCTAACGGAGGGGGACGCCGTCGGCCTATCACTCGAGATCACACACCTTGACCCGGACTGTAAGTACACCGCACCCGAGGAGTGGACTAAGTCGTACGCTAGCATCGCCGGAAATATTATCTTCCTGTATGAAGACGAGATTCAAGAATTCGAGCAGCGTGGCGCCTTGCTGAAACATCCACGAACTGCTATCTGTTACAACCAGGATTATCTATACTTCGTCGTCATCGATGGACGTGACAATGCATACAGCATCGGGATGACCGTCCTCGAGCTGGCAAATTTCTGTCAGGAAGAACTCCATGCCACTGAGGGCATCAACCT
Organism: Anaerolineales bacterium; assembly: GCA_004376465.1. Lineage (GTDB taxonomy): Bacteria > Chloroflexota > Anaerolineae > Anaerolineales > E44-bin32 > E44-bin32. Next base: position 6,339 of record SOJU01000189.1, read on the forward strand.
CGATGGCGGTGGCTCATCTACGATGTGGGTGAACGGCGAGGTGGTGAACCAGCCCTCCGATGGCCATGAACGCACTGTTGCTAACGGGATGATGATGGTTATCGTCGAGCCGATGGAAAAGTCGTCAGCGTTCTCGCCTGGGATGCGGGTCACCGCTCAATACCCCACAAACATACATCTCGGTCCCGGGACGAACTTCCCCGCCCTAACTTCGGTAGATACGGATACCCAGGGGACCGTCCTCTATCAATGGAATAGATTAAACGGAGTGCTCGCGAAAAGCACTCATTGGTGGAAGGTTGATTTTTCTGGCACGATCGGCTGGGTGGACGAAGCTGCTCTGTCCGCCATCATTGATACTCCTGCAGCCTCGGCTATTTTGCCCTAAAAGCAGATCTTCCCTCTCGTTCCTTTAAGTCAGTGCTCAAATAATAAGATTAGAAAATCAACCTGATTAAGATGGAATGATGTCTTTCTGAGTCTAGCTTTCAAATGAAAAGAGTCCACTTTTTAGTTTCAAAGGACAAATGAAATCAATAGTTCACAAGGCCACTTAATCTGCTCCAACGGTCATTACGAACTCGCATATACGGAGAGCGCCCCTCCGTCTGCTGATAAGAATTAACCCTCTTGTAACAACCCGAGCAGATATCCGCGCCGATCAATAGGGAACCCCGTACAACCCCCCAGGGGCCAGTAAGGTATCCCTTATTGGAATCCAGATCAACATACCTAAAACGACAGCCAACAACGCGCCGACCAGGAACAGGATGGCGAAAATGCCAATCGTCTTTCCCCAGGATATGCGGTTGACTGATTTCACAGCCAGCAAGGTGAGCACCAGGTTGTAAATCACAAGTGGAATTGTCAGACAATTTACTAGGGGAATCCACCCGATTACGGCGCTAAGGAGCGTGATCGGTGCTGTAAAGGCGGCCAGCGCATATGCCAGTTCAGCTAAGGTTCCTTCTCCCCCGAAGGCGCTTGCTGTGAACTGCACTATACCTGAGTAAATGAGTATGCCAATAGCGCTGACAAGAGCGACCATGGGCAGCCCGCAGATAAATACACCAGCAATCATCAATCCTCCCGGAAGCAACAATCCTGCTTCCTGTTCGAGCGCTTCAAATAGACCTGGCCCGGCCAAGAGGCCTGAAAATACTAACTGCATAGTATAAGTAATCAGGAAGGAAATCGCGCTTGTGATGGCGATCCAGCCCAGCGCCCGCCCGAGCGATCCGTTCGGGTCATCCGACAAGCTGCGGAATGTCTCCTCGTTTGGGCGTGTGAGTGCCATCCGCCAGGCTTCAAACCAGGAATATGTGCCGTACTCGGTTGGAAGTGTGTCACTCCCTGTCTCGGAGGTCAGAGCGTTGCCCTCTTCAAAATCAGACATCGTCAAGTTCCTTTCACTCCCCTCATTCCTGAAGTAGGTCCAGTTTTAATGCGTTTTAGCGTGTGAACCCTGACGTCTTGGCGGCTTTTCGATTGACAATTAACTCTGGTGCCCCTTGATGAGCATAATGGATTGTGGTTTCATTATGCGGTTATATTCAATTAACACCAACGCTTGCCTCATGCACCCGATAGCTCAGGTCCTCGAGGTTCTCTTTCAAAAGAACGTTAAAACACTTAGAATGTCCCTGTCAAATCTTTCATCACTCACGATGACTATTTCTGTCCATATAATTTTGTATAGTCATCAAGAAAGGTGTTGGTCTACGGATGCATGTCTTAGTTACGGGCAGCAGTGGATTAATCGGATCGGAAGCCGTCATGTTCTTTGATCGGCTTGGTTTCCGTATTTACGGCGCTGACAACAACATGCGCGCTGACTTTTTCGGCGCCAAAGGAGACACAACCTGGAATCGCAAGCGGCTCGAGGAAACTTGCACTCAGTTCACCCATCACGAATTAGATATCCGTGATCGAGAAACCGTAGATGCTCTCTTCTCTGAGAATCGTTTCGACCTCATCCTGCACGCCGCCGCCCAGCCGAGTCACGATCTGGCTGCGAAGCGTCCTTTTGACGACTTCGATGTAAACGCTGTTGGAACCCTGAATCTGCTTGAATCATGCCGAATACACTGCCCCGATGCTGTTTTTATTCACATGAGTACAAATAAGGTTTATGGAGATCGCCCTAACAAGATCAAGCTCAAGGAGCATGAAACACGCTGGGATTACGACGACCCCAAGTATATAAATGGTATCCCTGAGGACTTCCCCATTGATCAGAGCCTGCACTCGCTGTTCGGCGCTTCAAAACTCGCTGGCGATATCCTTGCACAGGAGTACGGGCGTTATTTTGGGTTGAAGGTCGGGATCTTCAGAGGAGGTTGCCTGACCGGACCACACCACTCAGGTGTTGAACTTCACGGTTTCCTTAATTACCTTGTGCTGGTCGCTCTGAGCGAGGGCCCCTATACCATCTTCGGTTATAAAGGAAAACAGGTTCGCGATCAGATTCACAGCCATGACGTGATCAATGCGTTCTGGCACTTCGCCCAAGATCCAAAACCTGGAGAGGTATACAACCTGGGCGGGGGCAAGGAAAACGCGGCCAGCCTGATCGAGTGTGTTGATATCATCGAGCGGCTCTCGGGAAAACGCCCGGAACTGACGTATACGGACCAGAATCGCATCGGAGATCATATATGCTATTACTCCGATCTCTCTAAACTCAGGTCTGACTACCCGGGGTGGGATTTAACGTACACCATCGAAGAAATCATCGAAGAGATGATCCTACTCATGCGTGACCGCTAGAAAATATCAGTGCGAACCTAAGAAACCAAAGCATGCGCTTAACCATCCTAAACCAGTTTTATATACCGGATTTAGCACCCACAGGGCATATGGCCGCTTCCCTGGCCGAACACCGCGCCGAACAAGGAGATGATGTCACCGTCATCACCAGCAGCGGTGGTTATGTTTCAGAATCAGCCACAGCTTCTGGATCGAAGTCGACGAACCCCAGAGTATACCGCTTGTGGACCCCGCGACTGGGTAAGAGCACAGCGTTCGCGAGGATTGTAGATTATGTCTCCTTTTACATCTTGGCTACCATCCGTTCGATCACTCTTCCACCACAGGACATCATCATTTCGTTGACAACTCCACCTTTCATCGCCTGGACGGCCATCTTCCACAAGCTTATTCATCGGTCGACAAAAGTAGTCCTCTGGAATATGGACTGCTACCCTGAAATCGCCGAGAGAGCTGGCGTGATTGAGAAGGGCAGTTTCGTCAGCCGAGTCTTCCGGAGCGTGAACCACGGATTGTTCCGGCGCCTGGACCAACTCGTTTGTCTCGACGGGGCTATGTTGGATCTTCTCGTATCCCAATACGTTTCAGCCGAGCATACTCTCGCAACAAGCATCATACCGAATTGGGAGAAGGCCTCGCAGTTCCCTCCTGATCTCGCTCCCGACCCCTGGGAAGCGGCGGCAACTTCGATCGCAGATAACACCTTCGTCATTCTCTACCTGGGCAACGCAGGGTTCGGACACCGCTTCGAGACAATAATCGCTGCAGCAAAACGACTGGTAGACGATCCCGTCGTATTCCTCTTCATCGGCGGCGGCGAGAAATGGGCGTGGATCGAAAAGGAAAAGAACACAAACAACCTGCAGAACATCCATCTGTTTCCCTATATCCCCAAAGATCTCACCCCCTCAGCCCTGGCAATGGCGGATTGCACGCTCATCACGATGAACGAATCGGCGCTCGGCGTAATCAGCCCCAGCAAACTGCACGCATACATGGCGATGAGCCTCCCCACGCTCTATATCGGTCCGGTAGGGAGCAATGTGGACGAAGCGATCGAGCGCTTTGATGCCGGCGCATCGTTGCGGCATGGGGACGTTGAAGGAATTGTCCTCTTTATTAACGAGCTGCGAACTCGGCCTGAACGGCTTCAAGCTCTGCGTATCAACGCTCGTCGAGCCTTCGATGATGCCTTCTGCGATACCCAGACCCTCCCGCAGTTCGACCGGGTACTGGATCAATTGCTTTCTGAATAATCTATCACCGTAATTTCCTGCCGTCGTTGAGATATTGTCTCTCTTCGCTTTCGTGCCTCTGCTATAATTTACATACGATGTCTTTGACAGTTGACGAAGTTCGCCACATCGCAAACCTGGCCAGGCTGCAGCTTACTCCAGAGGAGGAGCGCCTCTACGCGCAACAACTCTCCTCCATCCTCGAGTCCGCCGCTCGCCTGCTTGAAGTCGATACCTCACAAATTCCACCCACGGCAACGGTCCTTCCCCTGCGAGCGCCATTACGCCCAGACATCCCACGCCCCTGCCCGCCGCGTGAGAAGATGCTCTCCAACGCACCCGAGACGGAAGCAGGGATGTTCCGCGTGCCTCCTGTGCTTGAATAGATGCTTCTCGGCCGTTTCGCTTCCTTGTTCTCAATGACCCCGATCCCATGCCTAATCTGACGGATCTCTCCCTTCTGGAAGCCGCTTCCGCTCTGCGCAAAGGAGATGTCAGCTCCGTGGAACTGACAGAAGCCTGTCTGGAGCGTATCGAAGCTCTCGAGCCACAGCTCCATGCATTCCTGGCCCAAACTCCGGATCTGGCCATATCTCAGGCCAAAGCTGCTGACCAACGACTGCAAGAGTGGCGCAAAAAACCAGAAGAGCCGCTGCCCCTCACACACGGCATCCCGGTCGCCATCAAAGACATACTGTGCCTCGAGGGAATTCCAACCACGTGTGGATCGCGAATCCTTGAAGATTTCCGCCCTCCATACTCGGCTACTAGCGTCGCCAGGTTGATCGACAATGGGGTGGTGATTCTGGGCAAAACCAATACCGACGAGTTCGCTATGGGATCTTCGACGGAGAACTCGGCTTATGGCACGACCCACAACCCTTGGGGTCTCGATCGAGTCCCCGGCGGATCTTCTGGAGGATCTGCGGCAGCGGTTGCGGCGCATATGTGTTTCGCCGCCCTGGGGACAGATACGGGGGGGTCTGTGCGCCAGCCAGCCTCCTTCTGCGGGATCACGGGGCTCAAAACATCCTACGGGCGCGTCTCCCGTTACGGATTGATCGCCTACGGGTCCTCGCTCGATACCGTCGGAGCCTTAACCCGCTCCGCGGCTGACCTCCTTCCGCTCTTCATTGCCATGGCGGGCCATGACCCCTTAGACTCAACATGCATGCCGGACCCCGTCCCAGAAATTAACCTGGACGATGGCAACCTTACCGGTGTCCGTATCGGTGTGCCGAAAGAGTACTTTATTGAAGGCATACAGGACGAAGTTGAGACTGCCGTCCGCTCCGCCGTAAACGTATTTGAGGAGCTCGGCGCTGAAATCCAAGAAGTTAGCCTGCCGCACACAGACCTCGCCCTGCCAGTGTATTACCTGATCGCTCCCGCAGAGGCCTCTGCCAACCTTGCCCGTTACGACGCGGTTCGCTTCGGTCCTCGCCGTAAATCAGAAAAATTATGGGACCAATATTTAAGAACCCGCGGTGAGCTCTTCGGCCCTGAAGTCAAACGCCGCATCATGCTCGGTACCTATGCTCTATCTGCCGGGTATTACGACGCTTATTACGGTCAAGCGCAAAAGGTGAGGACTCTGATAAAGGACGATTTCGACACCGTGTTTAAGGACGTTGACTTGATCGCCTGCCCGGTGGCTCCGACAACGGCATTCCGCATTGGCGAACACGGTGACGACCCACTGGCGATGTACTTGGAGGACGTCTTCACGCTGCCCGCCAATCTCGCTGGTGTCCCGGGGATGGCCTTTCCGGTAGGGTTCGATCGAAATGACCTGCCAGTTGGGATGCAGTTGAATGCACCCCACCTGGGCGAGAAGGCGCTCTTCCAAGCTGTTCATGCCTACCAGACACAAACAGACTGGCACCTGCGCAAACCAGATCTTTAGCATTAAAAGGGAAGGAAACTAACATGAAAATCGTTATCCCTATGGCTGGCTTCGGCACTCGCATGCGACCCCACACCTGGTCCAAACCGAAACCTCTAGTCAGTGTAGCCGGCAAACCCATCGTCGGTCACGTCCTCGATATGTTCTCAACCCTGCCCGACATCGATGAAATTGTCTTCATCGTTGGTTATCTGGGTGAGCAGATCGAGGAATACGTCAGCGAGGTCTACCCCGAACTATCGGCTCGCTACGTTGTCCAGGAGGAGATGCTCGGACAGTCTCACGCCATCTGGCTCGCCCGCGAGGGGCTCACCGGTCCAATTTGTATGGTCTTCGTGGATACGCTACTCGAGATCGATCTTTCGCTCCTGCCGAGAGAGAAGGCGGGTGCGGTAACCTGGGTCAAAGAAGTGGAAGATCCCCGTCGTTTCGGCGTGACCGAAGTCGGTGAGGATGGCTGGGTGCGCCGCCTGGTAGAGAAACCAGATGACATGAGCAATAACCTCGCTCTGGCCGGTTTCTACTACTTTGAAAAGGCGGAGGACCTCATCTCGGCGATCGAAAAACAGATGGAACAAGGCGACCAGCTAGGAGGGGAGTTCTACCTCGCCGACGCCATCAACATTATGCTTGAAGAGGGTCTCAAGATGCGCGTCGAGACCGTTCAGGTCTGGAAAGACTGCGGGAAACCCGACGCTTTACTCGAAACAAACCGCTATCTACTCGACAACGGGCGGGATAACACCGCAGAAGCGCAGCAACGAGATGGAACGCTCATCATCCCACCGGTGTTCATCCATCCCAGCGCCGAGATATCCCAGGCGGTAATTGGACCTCATGTCTCGGTGGGATCCGGGTGCGTCATCCATCGCTCCGTTATCCAGGACTCGATTATAGAGAACGAGACAACCATTGAAAACGCCCTGCTCTCGGAGTCCCTCGTCGGGCGAGACGCCCGGATCACCGGTAGGATCAAGATGCTGAATATCGGGGACACTTCGCTAGTAGAAGAGTAATTGACTTCTCGGGCGTTTATGTACTGGGATCGTCGCCAAAGAAGAGTTCCCGATACATGCACTTAGCGGCTTGTTAAAATACTGAAATATGGGAGCTTGCGGGATAGGGAAGATCATCGTCCCTCGCAAGGCTATGTGCCACTGGCAGCTCTCTCCGAATTATCCGATTATGTGAACAACACAGGACCTATGCCGATGGAACACAATCCCGTCGAATGCCTCTCAGGCCATACCTACGCTGAGCGCCCGATTGCTATCTGGTGGGAGGGGGAACGATTAAACATCGTCGAGATCGTAACCCGGTGGCGGATTCCCGGCGAACGTCTTTTCCGAGTGCAAGCTGAAAATGATCAGATTTTCGAACTGTGCTATAGCGAACGACAGGATGAGTGGCAGGTCTCGCTCTTATAAGAATTCACAACTTGAGAACCATTTTCCCAAAGCAGCGCGGTAGACAGAAGCAACAAAAAGAGACCCTTGCAGTTAAACAAGAAGGAGTAAAACAGAATGCGTGATTTCGTCGCTCGACGCATCGCCGGCGTTCCACCTTCAGGAATTCGGCGTTTTTTCGACATTGCCGCCACGATGGATGATGTGGTTTCACTGGGTATTGGCGAGCCTGACTTCGTCACTCCAGAACCCATTCTGAGGGCGGGGATTAAATCCCTGGAGCAGGGCGAGACCCACTACACATCCAACTCGGGTATCCCCGAGCTGCGCCAGGCACTCGCTGAGCACTTGAAACAACTTTATGATGTCACCTATGATGCGGAGGACGAGATCCTCGTCACTGTTGGTGTATCGGAAGCGCTCTACCTGGCGCTTGCCGCAGTGCTCGATCCGGGTGATGAAGTCATCGTGCCCACACCATGTTTTGTTTCCTACCAGCCAGAGGTAATCTTCGCCGGCGGCACACCCGTCGTCCTGAAAACACGTGTGGAGGATGACTTCCAGGTTTCGGCGTCTGATCTCAAAGCGCTCATAACACCCAAAACCAAGGCTCTTCTTTTTGGTTACCCCAACAACCCAACCGGCGCAGTGATGAGCCGCGAACGCCTACAGGATCTCGCCGAGGTCGCCAAGGCGCACGACTTGCTGGTAATCTCCGATGAGATCTACGATCGCCTCGTGTATGACCACGAACACGTCTGCATCGCTTCTTTGGATGGCATGCACGATCGGACGATCACGCTCGGCGGCTTCTCAAAAGATTACGCGATGACTGGCTGGCGGATAGGTTACGCCGCCGCGCCGTCTCCCATTCTCGGCGCAATGCGCAAGATACACCAATACACCATCATGTCCGCTCCGACAGTATCTCAAGTCGCTGCGCTCGAAGCTCTGCGTATTGGCAATGAGCACGTCGAGATGATGGTTGCAGAGTACAACCGCCGCCGCAGACTCATCGTCGACGGCTTTAACGAACTGGGACTCAAGACCTTCGAGCCTCGCGGCGCTTTCTACGCTTTCCCTTCAGTGGAGGCCAGTGGGATGGACGATGAAGCTTTCGCCGAGAGGTTACTCGATGAGGAACGCGTCGCCGTCATCCCCGGCAATGCCTTCGGCGCCGATGGGAACTTCGTCCGTTGTTCGTACGCGACTTCATATGAGAAAATTGAGGAGGCGCTGGAGCGAATGCGCCGCTTCATGCAGCGGCACGGCTGAGGGCATTCGAAGACAGCGTGAAGATACCTATCTTCCTTTTATAAACTCGCCTACCGCTGGTATCCTTGTAGCTAATGACAAACTCAGCCTTCGAACCCGTTATCGGCTTAGAGGTGCACGCCGAACTGCTCACGCAGTCGAAGATGTTTTGCGGCTGCGCCGTTGTTGATTCCACAATCGCTGAGCCGAACACTTCCGTCTGTGAAATATGCACCGGCATGCCCGGTACGCTTCCGGTAATCAACGAGCGGGCCATCGAGTTCGCCGTGCGCGTTGCCCTGGCGCTGCATTGCACCATCTCCGAAACGAGCGTGTTTGCACGTAAGAATTACTTTTATCCCGACCTCCCCAAGGGTTACCAGATCTCACAATTCGAGCTCCCCTTAGCACATGATGGATGGCTGGCCATAGAGACCGAAGCCGGGGAGAAGCGGATCCGCATCCGCCGCGTCCACCTTGAAGAGGACACCGGGAAGCTCTTCCATCGCCAAGGGCATTCCCTTGTCGATTTCAACCGCTCCGGCGTCCCGCTGCTGGAGATCGTCAGCGAACCGGATCTGAGTTCCATAGAAGAAGCAAAGATTTATACGACTGCTCTTCGGTCTATTCTCCGCTATTTGGAGGTGACCACTGGAGACATGGAGAAGGGAGTCATCCGCTTTGAGGCGAACGTCTCTGTCCGCCAAGCGGGTTCAACTGAGCTGGGCATTCGCACGGAAATCAAGAATCTAAACTCATTCCGGGCGATGACCCACGCTCTCTCTTATGAGGTCGAGCGCCAGAGCAATATTCTAAAAGAGGGCGGCGAGATCTCTCAGGAGACCCTCGGCTGGGATGAGGCCAGTTCAAGCACAGTCTCTCAGCGCAGCAAGGAAGAGGCGCACGACTACCGGTACTTCCCCGAACCCGATTTGCCTCCGCTTCACGTCGAACCGACGTGGGTTGCGCAGATTCAATCCGAATTGCCAGAACTCCCCCTGGAAAAAAGACGGAGGTTCGTTGCAGAGTATGGGCTCACAGCCTATGCAGCTGGCGTTCTTACTACCGAGCGTTCGGTCGGCGATTATTTTGAGGCCGCGGTAGAGTCTGCCCCCAAGGTGCGTTCGATAAAGATTGCCAACTGGCTCTCGAGCGATCTCTTCGGTTTGTTAAATCAAGCTGGTATCGATTTCCAGGACAACGACGTTCCGCCCGTTGATCTCGCCCGCCTGGTTGAGATGGTCGAAATCGGAGAAGTCAACGCAACGAGTGCGAAAACTGTTCTGGCCGAGATGGTCTCTTCCGGGAAATCCCCTGACGATATCGTCCGCTCTCTCGGGCTGAGCATGATCCAGGATCCTGAGGTGATTGAGAGCATCGTTCGCCGTGTTCTCGATGCACACCCCCGTCAGGTAGCGGATTACCTGGACGGTAATACGGGCATTTTCCAGTGGCTCTTCGGTCAGGTTATGAAGGAGGCTGAAGGCCGCGCCAATCCATCGGCCGTACGCTCCGCATTGAGCGCTGCGCTGGAGTAGAGTCTCCAGTGCGGAGGGTGAGAATTGTCACTTGACCTATGTGTGCAGTGGCGATAGGGTTCTTCTGAGAATACGTCGATGATTCGAGACCTCGAAATACAACGACTTGGAATCTTCGTTTATTGGATTTAATCTGGCCGAGCGGGTGCCTAATACAGGTGCCCGCATATCATTTTAGGAGAATGATGCCAACCTCCCTGCAGAAATTTCAATATGAAGTATGTGAAATAACTCCGTTTAATAGGGAAAAGCTCTTGCCGCGTGCGGTGCTACATAGCAGGTGTACGCCACCATTTTGGTCTCCTTACGGATCAAGAAACCACATATAAAGGTGATATCGTGAACGCATTTGAAATGGCTCAATCCGAATTCGATAAAGTCGCCGAATACCTCAATTTAGATAAAAATATCGCTTCCCTACTGCGTTGGCCTCTTCGGGAGTTCAGATTCCAGGTTCCAATTCGTATGGACGACGGCAGTCTTCAAGTTTTCTTCGGTAACCGCGTGCAGCATAATGACTCCCGAGGTCCTTGCAAGGGGGGCATACGTTTTCACCCAAAGGAATCTCTTGACGTCACCCGCGCATTGGCAATGTGGATGACTTGGAAATGTGCCATTGTTGACATACCCCTCGGCGGAGGAAAGGGTGGAGTAGCTGTCGATCCATCCATGCTTTCCACCAGCGAGAAGGAACGCCTCTGCCGTGTATGGGTCAACCAAATATGGAAGAACATCGGTCCTCGGAACGATGTACCTGCCCCTGATGTAGGCACCACTCCTCAGATGATGGGGTGGATGATGGATGAGTACACCAAGCTGACCGGCTCGTACAATCCAGGTGTTATAACTGGAAAACCTGTCGGTGCAGGAGGCTCTGCTGGACGCACTGAAGCGACGGGTTTTGGCGTAGTATATACGATTCGTGAATCCATGAAACATCTGAATATGGACGCCAGCCAATCAACAGCGTCCATCCAAGGATTCGGTAATGTGTCACAGCATGCAGCTATAGGCTTCGCCGATATTCTTGGAGGAAAGGTTGTTTCAGTCTCCTGCTGGGATCACAAGGCCAAAGATGCCTTCACATATAGCAAAGCCGACGGAATTGACCCTCATTTTCTCCAGGGCATCACTGATATCTACGGCACCATCGATCGTGAGAAAGCATCGGAAGCAGGCTATCAGGTCGAACATGGAGACGCATGGTTGAGCAAGGACGTTGATGTGCTCATCCCTGCTGCTTTGGAAGCTCAAATCAATAAAGATACTGCTGGACAGGTGAGCAAGAAGGTGCGCATAATTGCTGAGGGTGCAAACGGCCCCACTACTCCAGAAGCAGAAGCCATCTTGCTCAAGAAGGATGTCTTTTTTATCCCTGACTGCCTATGCAACGCCGGTGGAGTAACGGTCTCATACTTTGAAGGTGTTCAGAACGACATGAACTACTATTGGAAACGGGAGGAAGTCATCGACCTACTCGATGAGAAGTTGACTAATGCTTTCAACTCAGTCCTGCAAAAATCTTTGGAGAGGGGAGTATCAACTCGTGACGCTTCCTATATCGTTGCTATCGATCGTGTGGTAAATGCTATGCAATTCCGCGGCTGGGTTTGATTAGATAAATATTATGACGAAAAGAGATCCGGTGAATATATCTCTCACCGGGTCTCTTTCATTTAAGAAAAAACGTGTTTCCAAGAATTGATTACCTATTCGCCTTATTTTCTATTTCCCCACATAGAATCAACACTTTTAATATGTTTAAATAAGTGTAGTAGACGTAGTAGAGGGTGTGAGTATGTGGATGAAGAGAAGAATGGAGTTGCTTACACCCACATAGGGGGAGGTAATCAAATAGAGATAGCATATGTTGGGGGGAATTGAGTTTTTACTATCTACAGCATCCTTGTGGAGAACAAGGGGATTAGAGAAAGGGTGAGCCGAGAGAGATAGGGATAGCAATAAATCGTTATTTGTTGCGTAAAAAGAGGGGGAAAGAAGGAAGGGTAAAAGATAGTTATCCAAGCTTTCTCCCCCTGCAGGGACAGATATCCACAGCTTTAATAGAGTTATCCACAGGCAGAAAGAGTGAGATAATGGTGTTGGAGAGGGAAGAACAGGATAGAGGAAGAAGAGATGGATAGAGAACAGGGCCAATTTGAAGAGTTCGTCGGTCGCTGGGGAGGGGAGATTCTCAAGCTATGGGACTCTCTTTCGCAGGAGGACAGAGATGATCTAACGAAGGTATTAGCCCAGCTTCCTCTGGATCCGAAGGGGTGGAAGTCCCTGATTGAGAGCTCTCTTGACCATATCCAATTTGCCGCAGGAGATAAGAGTTCGATAGCGATTGTGGGGCCGGCGAACGCGGGAAAATCAACGCTGTATAACCAGTTGATTCAATCGAAGGAGGACCGAGCTAAGGTGAGCGCTGTTCCGGGAACGACGCGCGATCCCCAGGAGTCAGAGGCCGGGCTTTTTCTCATCGTTGACACGCCAGGGGCGGATGCAGCGGGAAGTGTAGGAGTTGTTGAAAAAGAAAAAGCCCTCGCCGTTGCTGCGGAAGCAGATGTAATTGTCGCCATGTTCGATGCTGCTCATGGCATCCGGGAGCCGGAGGAGGCGCTGTTCCAGGAACTTTGTGATCTCAAAAAGCCCATCATCGTCACATTGAATAAGATGGACCTGATTGGCAAGGAGAGGCCGGAAGTGCTGGGGAGAGCAGCGGCCGGCCTAGGAATTAGGGTCGAGCAGATCATTCCCCTGAGCGCGAAGAAGGGGGAAGGACTGGTATCCATACTCGTGGCGATTGCAAAGAGCGAACCCAGGACCGTCGCGGCATTGGGAAAGGCTCTTCCAGCCTACCGCTGGGATTTGGCACAAACAGCGATTGGGAGGGCGTCTTCTACGGCAGCAGCGATCGCTATTACTCCACTGCCGTTTATTGATTTCATCCCCCTTTTAGGAGTCCAAGCGGCGCTTGTGCTGGGGATCGCACGAATCTATGGAGAGAAAATCACGATGCAGCGCGCGCGAGAATTAATCGTGACGTTCGGTGCGGGGATGCTTGGGAGGACCCTGTTCTATGAACTGAGCAAGTTCGGTGGTCCACCGGGATGGATTCTATCGGCCGCCGTCGCCGCGGGGACGACTGTGGCAGTAGGATATGGAGCGATGGTCTGGTTCGAGAGAGGGGTAAAGGTATCTAGAGATGAGCTAAAAAGAATCTCCGGAGCGGTTGGAGAGACTCTTATAGAGAGATTGAAAACGATGGGACAGCGCCGGCCAAATAGAAAACCGCTTCAGGATAGAGTCAACATAGTGCTGGAAGATATTGGCCCACCAGACGAATTCGACGAGATGGTCGATTGAAAGACATCCAGGACAGGGTTGGACTAAAGGTCTTCAGGAAAGAAGGAACCAGGGTTAACGAACACAAACAGCCGGCTTTCTTCTATCAGCTCAACAAGAGATGTTTCTAATCAATTGCTGTTGTATTCTGTTGTGCGATTCTTTCTCCGCCTAAGTTCGCTAGTATAGGTTCTCCCGAGTGACTCAGCGTGCTCTCTCGCCCACTGGGTCAATTTTGTTTCTCCCGTTGGCGGGGAATCAACGAAGAGAAGGTCGGCCATAAGCCCCTCAATCTCATCGCGAGTGATCAAGACATCTCCTACCAGCTTTCCGAGTAGTTGGCCAGCGAGGAACCCAATGCTTGGGTGAATAGAGATCATGGGTTTTTTCTCCCCAATAATCTCTCCAATGGTCCCAACAAGCGATTTGTACGTGAAGGTTTCGGGGCCAATGGCGTTGACGATAGAATTTTCGGTGTTTTCTCCTTCATCAACGGCCATCGCCGCGAGGTCGTTTACATAAATCGGTTGGAGACGATACTCTCCATCTCCAAATACACCAAATACGGGGAGTTTTCGCAAAAGCCAGGCAATATTGTTGATGAGAATGTCCTCTTTGCCGAACAGGACAGTGGGGCGAAGTATAGAATAGGAAAGGCCCGAGTCTATAAGCGCCTTCTCAAGTTTTGCTTTGCCGCTAAAGTACTCTAGATGAGAGCTCTCCGATGGGTTGGTTATGCTTATGTGAACAATCCGATTAACCCCGGCCGCCTTGGCGGCAGCAAACAGGGCCAAAGTATTCTTAACAGCATCTTCATGGCGGAACAACTTGTGATTGAAGCGAACCCAGTAGGTGTTGTAAAGAACAGATACGCCCATCAATGAGTCAATTAGTTTCGTGGGGTTGGCAAAGTTGAAGGGGTAGGCTTGTATCTTCTTTCCGAATGGGTTTGCGCGGTGAAGAGAGTTGGTCAGCGTGATTACAGTGTGCCCTTTTTCCAACAACTTCAACGCAATATATTTTCCTGAGTATCCATAGGCACCTGTAACTGCATGGATTTGTGATTCGCTCATGTTGCTCCAGTTAGCTTGGGCAACGTCCTTGCAACTGTGGTGGGGCGTCTTTCTGAACCATAGTGTAACATTTCGTTCTTTGGAGAGGAGACTGGTTCTTCCAGGAAAGAGTTTCCTCGCTCCATGCTCCTCAGACAGTGGCTAGGAACCTGTCATTTCGAGCGAGCCGTGAAACGGCGACCGAGAAATCCCTATGATGTTTCTCGAGAGAATTACTTCTCTGAAACGAACGGAGTGCTTTCAAAAGATGCTTGAAATAGGAATAGCGTCGTATCAGGGATTTCTCGTCACTTCTGGCACTTTCCGGGGACTTCGCGCTTCCTTCGTTCCTCGAAATGACAGTAAAAAGGAAATTGTCCTGCTGAGCCCATTCGGCTTCGCTCCCCGCTCCTTTCGGTCAGGTCTTGTGTTTTTCGTCAAGCAGCAGATCGGCGAGGTCTAGGGTTCGTTCAATAATGACATTCGCTCCGGCCTCTATGAGCTCCCTCCTCTCGCCAAAACCACTGAGAACACCAGCCGTCTGTGCGCCGGCGGCACTCCCGGCGTGGATGTCGACTGTAGTGTCGCCAACCATGAGCAGGGATTGTGGATGAACACCCAGCTGATTAGCAGCCCAAAGGATAGGCTGGGGGTGTGGCTTCGCGCGCAGCGTCGTTCGGGCAGTCGCCACGCACTGGAAGAAGAGATAAAGGTCCTCTGCTTCAAGGATAGCTGCCGTACCCCATCGGTCGCGGGATGTAGCAATGCCGAGAGCGAAATGTGGGGCAAGGCGCTCCAGCGTGGCGAGAGCGCCGGGGATCAGGCGTACCTCCTCCACTGCAGCGAGGCCGCGTGAACGGTGGAGCCTGTCAAGCAACGGTCCAAAAAACTCATCCAAATTGAAGCGGTCAAACAGACCAAGTGCGGCATTTAAAGGAGTTTCGACGGCCATGACGACGCGCCGGGCAAGAGCCTGTGGATTGCTGTCGGGCAGAAATAGGGAGAGGGGGCGCAGCCACCGGGCAGCACGGGCGACGTACATCTCGTCTGTGTCAATGAGCGTGCCGTCGAGGTCAAAACAGATTGCCTGGATACGAGAAATGTCAAGGGGTTCCGTCAGGAGTTCGTCCGCAGCGGAAGATAGATAGCATTCTGCAGGGCCTCCAGCGTCTGCTCGTCAGGAGCAAGAATCCAGATCGTTTGATTGGAGACACGCTCGAAGTAAGAGATGCCGTCTTCGTACAGCCATCGTGCCGAAGTGGAGGAAGGTCTTTCTGGATCTCCGTAGCGGGACAGGCCGTAATCAAGGAAGGCCGCGGAGAATTCATGCGCATCTCGCATGGTATCCCACTGTGTAATCAACACAAAGGCATCGACGTCGTCTTCTTTTTGATAGAAAAACAAGAGCAGGTCACCACCCCAACCCTCGGCCGCCAATGATGCCTGGTCAATGGGCAGATATTCGTTAAGGACCATGCGCGTGGCCCACTCGCCGAGCACGTCGTGCACGGTCTTTTCCCAGCCGGAGTTGAGCGCATCTGATACGTTCGGTGAAACGAGATCTACCGGAGGATCCTTTGGATAACGCTCCGGGTGGAGGATTTGCTCGCTTGAAAGCGGAGGGTTTTGATAGGCAGTATCGACAGCAGCCCATCCCCCATCAAGGTAAAGAGTGCGGATAAAATGCAATCCCCAGAAATATGGGAAGGTGAGTTCAGATTGTATGTAAGCTGGTGCACTATCGAATACAGGCATATCGAAATCAGCGAAGAACTCGAGTAGATCTGAGCGATCTTCGTCTCTTGCAAACGTTCGCAGCCATTGCTCCTGAAGCAATGTAGCATCACCTTCAATCAAGGCCTGGATAGCAAAACAACGTTCGCTATCGTCCTCACAAGCGTCGTTGTTGTATTGAAGGCCATCCCGGATGTCATAGGCTTGGTCTTGAAGTGCATGTGTGTATTCATGCGCGTAGGTGAGACGTTCAACACCCCCAAAGCCCGAACCACAGACAACAATCATTTCGCCCGTTTCGGTGTCATAGAAGCCGGCGATCTGTTCGGTAAAAAGGTCGGCGTAGAGCTGCCACAGATCGATCCCTGGTTCGATCAACCCCAAGCGAGAGAGAAGGCGAACATCTTGAAGAGCTTCTTCTTGAGTGTAATCGCCGAGGAAATCATCAATCACATGCTCGCGAAGCTCGCCCGACGTGAGCAAGCTGCGGCTGACGGATTCGGAGGGCATGATCCCGCGCAACTGGGCCACTTGGGATTCTATTTCGGCCATTTGGAGGAGAAGGGCTGCATCGAGAGGGGGACAGGCCGATGCGTCAGTCACTTCAGGCGTTGGGGGTGGAGTCGGAACTGCGGCTGTCGTAGTGGGTGTGGGTATGGCAGCCGTTTGAGACGCAGGCACAGTGGTTATGCTTGCGGAGCTCTGGCAGCCGTTCAGCGTCAGGGCAGCGGTTAAAGTGAACCATAGCAGGTGATGTTTGATTCTCATAAATAAGTCCTCTATCGGTCGAGATTGTATCACCGCTTTTCTGGACATCCCAGGAAAACAACATGCCAGGAGAATGAGCGTTATGATTCTATGCTCTTCGAAGGATGCGAAACGGCTCTACTGCGGCGGGAGGGCGATTCTAGGGGAGGCTGGTGGCCGATAGCTATCGTTCCAAAGTCTTGCATAAGCATCTTGTTCACGGACCCAACGATCGTCGTCCCACCCCAATTCAGGCTGTGCAACGGTGCGCACTCTATCTATTAGTGGCCAGCCGCCCTGGGGTAGGGTCAATCCCAGGCGGGCTCGCCGCATAAGCAGATCTTCGAGGTGAACAATTCCCTCGGCGCGTGCGGCCCAGCGCAATTCAGCCCAGAGGTAAGGGGATTCACCGACAGTCTCGAGTTCGCCATCTTCCGCGCAAGATATTATCTCAGGTGCATCATCCCCGTACCTGCCGAGTAGTCGTAGGCATACAGCGGGGTCAAAATCGCAAGACAGAGCGTAGTCACTGGGAGGTTGATTGAGCATACGCTGCGTGCGATCAGGGAGCTGCGCCCCGGAGAAATATCTGAGGATGGAACGCAGCGTATCATGTGCCATCACCCGGAAAGTTGTCAATTTACCCCCCGTGACTGTCACCAAACCTCGATCGTCCCAGATGACGTGTTCGCGCGATTCGCGCGACGGGTCAACCTTCCCTGTATCAACAACGGAGCGCACGCCGGCGAAGGTAGCTAGAAGGTCAGCAGAACAGAGATCTACCTCGAAAACTCGACGGAGGCCCTCCATGAGATAGTCAATTTCTTCGATTTCCATGGTGGGTTCCATATCCAGTGAGTAGCGGTGTTCGACGTCCGTCGTTCCGTAGAGCGTGACTCCTTCCCAGGGTAAGGCAAACATGGGACGACCGTCGCTAGGATGTAGAAAGCTTACTGCGCGAGTGAGAGGAAGTGCATGTTGAGGGAAGATCAGATGGCTGCCGCGCAGTTTTCGCAGGCGCGGTTTCTTGTCGATCATGGAGCGAACTGTGTCGGCCCAGGCGCCGGTAGCGTTAATGACTACCTTTGTCTGGATCTCCGCTGTGCGATCGTTGCCACTTGGCGAAACGTCCCGTAGTGCAATTCCACGTACCGATCCATTTCGCGTGCGCAATACACCCTCAACTTGAGCATAATTAAGGGCTACTGCACCATCAGCGACGGCTTCGCGTATAATGCGCAACACCAATCGAGCATCATCTGTTTGTGCGTCAAAGTAGCGGTAACCGCCTTGCAGCCCCGCCGAGGCAAGTTGCGGGCAGAGTGACCGAAGACCCTCCGGACCGTAATGGAGGTGCCCCCACTGCAGGCCTATGATGTCATAGAAGATCAATCCGGCGCCGAAGACCCATCCCGGGATGCGGTCATTAGCGTAATTGACAAGCAAGAAGCCCAGCGGGTTGACCAACCCCCTCCCTTGCTTGAGGAGCGCTTCCCGCTCTCTCACGGAATGATAAGTCAGGCGGAACTTGGCCTCGCGCAGGTAGCGAAAGCCGCCATGCACGAGTTTGGAGGAGCGGCTGGATGTGCCAGAAGAGAAATCCTTACCCTCCACGAGGAGAACCCGCAAACCCATCCGCGTCGCCTCGCGCAGTATCCCAGCACCGGTAATTCCTCCGCCTATTACAATGAGATCCCACGGTCCTTCGATGCGGGACCAAATCTCATCACGCCATCCGCGCACCCACATGTGGCTTTCAGGTTTCCTTTCTCAGTCGGGAATGCCTGTGGCGAAGGGCACTTAAGAACATGGCCAGCCCTTCCCCGGGTTAAGGATTCCTTGGGGGTCGAGGGCCTTGCGTGCCCCTTCTAGAAGGCGCAGCCCGATCGTTCCCTTCTCGTCCTTCATATAGGTGAGATGGTCAATGCCAACACCGTGTTGGTGGCTGATGGTCCCGCCATTGGCAATGATCCTGACGGATGCGGCATGCTTGGCCGTGCGCCAGATATGCAGGGTCTGCTCAAGATCCACACCAATGGGGAAGATATAAGTGATGTAAAGGCTTGCGCCATCGGCGTAGATATGCGAGAGGTGAGAGAAGACAAGCGTGCGCGATCCTTCAGATTGGAAAGCCAGCTCAATCGATTGGATCACCTCGGCGCGCGCAGCGTCAACTCCCCTCCACGGAAGAGCAGTTTCCAGCGTATCCAGGGCATATCCCTGATCCCAGAGCGTATTACGCAGGTAGGGGGTATAGAAACGTGATTTCTTCCACTGGTGGCCGATCATCGTTCCGACGGGAAGGCCACCGCATCGCCGCAGGAGAGCGCTGACCTCCTGCCGGGCGCTGGAAACGAAGCCGTGAGTGCCGGTGATGCCATAAATCAACAACGTGCGGCCAACGCCATGTCCAAGGAGACGAAGGCCATAATCCGCGAACGTGATGAGCCTCTCCCGCCCGGCAAGAGCTAGCGTGGTCTCCGTCTCGAGCGGATCGCTCAAACGAGCCAGGGAGATCGGCGCATTTGCCTGGGCCAGGGAGCGCATTGCCTCCACGCCGCTTTCCCAATCGCGGAAGAACGCCCCGAAGAAAAGCTCCTCTTCGGGGAGAGGTCTCACCCGGACCTCGGCTTGAGTGATCACGCCGAGACGCCCTTCCGACCCGAGTATGAGCTGGCGCAGGTCAGGACCAGCCGCGCTGGCAGGCAGTGAACGTAGTTGGATTCTGCCTAAAGGGGTCTCCATCGTTCCGCCGGCGAACAAATCCTCGATTCGGCCGTAGCGGTAAGATTGCTGACCGCTGGAACGCGTGGCAATCCAACCCCCGAGCGTCGATAACTCCCAGGATTGCGGAAAATGGCCCAGTGTATAGCCATGTGGCTTGAGCTGCGCCTCGATTTCAGGACCGGTTACGCCTGCAGAGAAAGTGGCAAGGCGGCTTTCCTCGTCCAAGTTTAACAGCTGGTTCATATGTCTCATGTCAACGGTGAGAGATGGGCGATCTCCCGGCAGGGGGTTAATGTGCCCTACGACACTGGTGCCGCCGCCATAGGGAATCAAAGAGCAGCCAATGTCCTGAGCGAAACCAAGGATCTCCCTTACATCATCACCGGTCTCGGGGGTGGCGACCCCGTCCGGGAAGTTTTCGATTTTTCCAGATCGCAATGCGATCCAATCGGGCAAGCTCTGTCCGCGGGCGTGAAGCAGACGGGCTTTATCGTCAGTGGAAAATAGAGGGTGGTCTGGAAGACGGGAGGGAGGCACCGCATTGAGCGATGTCTGAAAATCCGCATCTGGGGTGTGCACGCCGGCGCCGAGAAGTTCCTCAAGATAGGCGCAGGCCGCGAGCGGTAGATGGTACGTTCTTTTCGTTTCTCCCCAGCCGTTCCAACGTTGCATGGTGTTTATCTCATGGTTCACGTAAGTGCAGCGTGGTGAATATCCCTCGGTGACGCAAGGTATACGCTATCAGACAGGTTTGTAGATGTATTATGCACCAGTCTGAGAAAGTTATCTAGCGATCATCTAGCTTGTAAGCACTCAAGGTGAAGGCGAAGACTGATGTAGCGATGGACAATACAGCGCAGAGGCGAAAAAGCGAGGCCAGCGGGAAGGAGACCAGGAACAAGAAAGCAAGAGGAGGCCCGAGTGCGCTGCCCAGGTCGCCGAAAGTGAAGATTCTGCTGAGCGTGCGCCCCGACAGACTTAGCGGGGTGCTGTCGCCCACATATGCGGTTATAAGCACCTGAACGCCGCTGGCCGTCAGGGCAGAAAGCAGCACTCCGAAGAACGCCAGCGGCAAGAAAGGGGATCCCATAAACCACAGCCCGCCGCCACCGACAACAAGAGCGGCCCCGATGATAACCCAACGCCGGCCATGGATGCGGTCGGAGAGGAATCCGACGACGGGAGCACCCAACATACTAAATGCGGTGCGCAAAGCGACGAGTGTCCCGGTGAGCGTTGCGATGGGGAAGAAGAGATCGAGGACGTGTATGCCTTCACCCGCGAAACCGGAGAGCCACAGGATAGATGTCGCCGCGATTACGCCGGCGTAGATGAAGCGCACTGTGAAGATGGGAAGGGCAGAGACAAGGACGACGCGCCAGCGAAAAACATTGTTCTCACCCCGCTCGCCGCGCCGCGTATCGACATGTGCTGAAGCGGTCTCCGGGAGGAGAAACAACCACATGAACGCTGCACCCGCGGTGAGGCCCGCACTGAGGAATAAACCGCCGCGGTAACCGAGAAGGTCGGTGAAGATCCCGCCCAGGAAGGCTGAAAGGCCGATGCCAAGGAAGAACCACATTTGATAGCGGCCGCTCAGGCGCCCGCGGGTTTCGCTGTTGGACAGGTCAAGCACGATCGCCTGCCCGCCGATCCACAGACCAGACCAAGCTGCGCCCCACAGTATCCGCCCTGCGAGCATCACCCAGAATCCGTGTCCGAGTGCATACGTCAGCGTGGAGAGGGCGCCGATGGCGAGGGATCCGATCATCAGGGGCCTGCGTGGGAAACGGTCGATCAAACCGCCCGCAGGTATGTTGAAGAAGATGCGCGCCAGCCGGTTTGCCCCCAGCAAGATCCCCACCTGCGCAAAGGGAACAGCCGCCTGAAGGGCGACTTGTGGGTCGGGGAGAACAGTATAGAGCGTACTGTCGCCTAAAAGGGAGACGGCTGTGCCGATGCCAAGGATAGTCAACACCCGGCGCGGTGATGAGTTCATTCTCGCTTTCATACCCTGGGGGTCAGGAGATGGTGCATGAGGAATGAGTGTCGTGATTTTGTCATGACGGAAATCCGGAGTCTAAAGCTCCTCAAAAGCGGCTTGGACTGTGGGTGAATGCTATAGAAGGGCTGTTGCACTGTCAAGTGAGGGTGTTGTGTGCGGGGTCTTCGCATACCCGTGCGTTTGCCCGGGAGTGGCTCACCGCGAAAGATTTTTGGGTAACTCCCTGGTTTTGAATGTAAACCAAAACAGAGAAGGGAGTCGGTAAGAACGGCGCTATCCGGTCCATCTAAGGGACAAGCCGCAGGTTGATTTTGCCTGTGAAGCACGCTTGTATCTTGGAGGCTTTATGGATGCACCCAACGTGACGGTTGGCCTGGCGTTATTGGCCGGTCTGGCATCGTTTCTATCTCCCTGCGTATTGGCGCTTGTGCCGGCTTACGTCGGCTATCTTGGCAGCCGGACGGTTCGAGCGGATGGCACGGTGGTTGAGAATCGTGGTCTGACGTTCGCTCACGGCCTGGCTTTCGTGCTCGGATTCAGCTTTGTCTTCGTATTGCTGGGTGTGGCCGCTGCCGCTCTCGGCGGGGTACTCTTCGGAATCCGCCTGCGGATTGCACGCATCGGTGGCGTAGTCGTGATCCTCTTCGGTTTACATACGCTCAGGGTGATTAATATCCCCTTTCTGAACTACGACACCCGGCATCAGTACGCGCCGAGAAAAGGCTCTGGTTTCCTATCGTCGGCGTTGATGGGCGTCTTTTTCTCGGCGGGCTGGGCGCCTTGCGTGGGCCCGGTGTTGGGAGCTGTCCTGACGTTAGCGCTGAACGGCGGCGATGTCACCCAGGGCGTGATCCTGCTCAGCGCCTATTCCCTTGGGTTAGCCATTCCCTTCCTTCTGGCTGCGATCGGCGTCGGTCGGGTTGCGGATTTGATGAAGCGCCACAGTCGGGCGATTCAGATTATGTCGTATGTGACGGGTGTCGTGCTGGTAATCGTGGGTGTGATGCTGCTGACCGGGACGTTGGAGCGCTTAGCACGCTTTGGGTTCTTCGTGAATTTCGGGATATGAGGTGAACTATGGCGGACCAGGAAGAATCTCCGTCGAATCGCAAATGGATCATCGCTGTCGCAGTGCTCTTGGGTGTAACCCTTTCGGTTGCCGGCGGGCGCGCTCTTGTCGGGCGCAGCGAGGAAGAGCAAGTGACTGCTCAGGGCATGCAGATTGCGCCAGTGGGGGGAGCATTGGCTCCAGATTTCACGCTGGTAAATCTAGAGGGTGAAAACGTCAGCCTAAGCGACTTTAAGGGTCAACCTGTGCTGATCAATCTGTGGGCAATCTGGTGCGGACCCTGTCGAATCGAGATGCCAACCATCCAGTCCCGTTTTGAGAAATATCGGGATGAAGGATTTATTGTGCTTGCGGTGAACTTCGATGAACAAAAAGCGGACGTGCAAGCTTTCGGGGACGAATTCGGGCTGACTTTCCAAATGCTTCTCGACCCGGGAGCGAAGGTACAGAAGCTGTACCGCACTCGTAGTTATCCCACCTCCTTTTTTGTGGATCGTAAGGGGGTTATCCAGGCGCAGCACATTGGCGTGATGACCGAGGGGAACCTGGACGGTAACTTGGCGCAAATCGGGTTGGGAAATTAAAAGGTGGCTGCGCACGAGCGAAGGACTGTACCTTGTCATCCTTAAGACCGAGGCGTCGAAGGTTTCTTGTTAAGTACGACAGACGCGGGTTGTAAGCAAACGTCTGGATTAGTGATAAGGAGTCGACCGAAAATGATAAAAAAACGGAAGTTAAGACCCATGCTCTTTCTAGGATTTCTCTCAATTGTAGTCGCTGCGTGTGCGCCTCTGGCTGCACAGAACCCGGTGGGGAGCCCAACGGCGGAGGATCCTGCTGACGATGTACCTGAAGCAGCGGCCTCGCCTACGCATGCAGACGAAACGCAGGAGAGCGGCGATCCATTCGCGGGTGTAAATATATCCTTCAGCCAGACGTTCTGGCTTGGACGGACGAATTTCTACAAGCACAGCGTTGACCTGAGCGAAATTTTCACCGGCAACCCCATCCCCGACGCGATTCCAGCGATCGACAATCCCGTTTTCGAAAGTGTCGAAGATGCGGATGTGTGGCTGGGTGAGGATTGGCCGGTGATGCTTTTTGAGCTCGACGGCGATGTGCGCGCTTACCCGCTGGCGATCTTGATCTGGCATGAGATCGTCAATGATGTGGTCGCTGGCGAACCGGTGGCTGTAACCTTTTGCCCTCTGTGCAATGCGACAATCGCCTTCCGGCGCACCCTCGATGACGGGCAGGTGCTGGACTTTGGGACGAGCGGAAATCTGCGCAATTCGGATTTGGTCATGTACGATCGGCAGACGTTCTCCTGGTGGCAGCAGTTCACAGGGGAGGCCATCGTCGGCGATTTGACGGGCACGGTGCTCGATTTTCTCCCGTCACAAATCATCGCCTGGTCCGATTTCAAGGAAGCCCATCCTGACGGCAAGGTTCTCTCGCGTGACACAGGTGCTGTTCGTGACTACGGGGTGAATCCTTACGCCGGGTACGACAGCGTCAATAGCAGCCCGTTTTTCCCCGTGGAAGGTGATGATGAACGCCTCCTGCCGATGGAGCGAGTGGTTGCGGTTGAGTTTGGCGAGATCACGATTGCCTATCCGTTCACGCTGCTTGAGGGTGTACGGGTTGTGAACGATGAAATCGAAGGACGAACGATCGTCATTCTCTGGCAAGCGGGCACGGTTTCTGCCTTCGGCAACAACGGACCGGACACCGGCTCGACAGGCGTATTCAGCCGCGAGGTTGATGGGCGGGTCCTAACCTTCGTCGCAAAGACGGATGGTTTTGAAGATGAGGAAACAGGCACGCGCTGGAACCTACTTGGCCATGCCGTCGCTGGACCCCTGGAGGGCGCCCAGCTTGAGCGGATTGTCTCGGGCGAGCACTTCTGGTTTTCCTGGGTGGCGTTCAAGCCGGCTACGGAGGTGTGGTCAGCACCATAAATCTATGGTTTCCAGCCATATAACATCGACAGCGTTGCCATTAAATGAAACCTGCGGGAGGTTGATTTAACCCTCCCGCAGGTTACTTTTTACTACGGAGGGGAATTACTTGGTCTTTTTGTACGTAGCACGCAATTCAGAACGAACACAGTTCCAATCCATGCCGCAGGTATTATTGAATATACCCTTGACGAGGGTTATATCCACCCCGTATTGGGCGGCCAAGCGCTCGGCGGTGCGATGGTCCTTATCGCTGGCGCTCGCTGCATGAGTCTGAGTTGAATTTCTCAGTTCCTTGCGCACGCAGCTCCAACTACCTTCGCACTCAGCTAAAAGGGCATCCATATCTCCCGTGAACTCATATTGTTTGGATAATCGGGCTGCTGTTTTTTCGTCCAGTGTTTCCTTACGAGCGGCGTTGCGCGCATCTTCGCGAGCTTCGCGCTCCTCTTCACGAGCGAGTTTCTCTTCATCGCGCTGTTCAGCGCGGAATTCTTGGACACCCATATCGAGGATCTCCGCTGCGGAGGTTCCATCATCAGCCAGCTTGTAGGCCTGGCCAATATCGCCCCAGCTGTGATCCGAGCCCTTAGCAGCGATCACTTCTTCCCAGTCGGCACTAACTCGTTCTGACAGCTTTGCGGCATGACTTAACTCGGAGAGAGACATGCCATCGGCGAGGTATTGATCCAGTGTTTCCGTGTCGACGTCCATTTTGGCCGCAAGCTTGTAAAATTGACCGAGTTCGCCTGAATTGGCTCCTGCACTAATCCTGGCGAGGGCGTCTTCGAAATTTGCTTCATAGCGGACGGCAGTTCGAGCTGCGGTGCGGATTTCGCCTACGGTATTGTCGCCGTTCACGACGAGGTCAAAGAGATTGCGAATGCCGTATCCATCCAACGTGTCCGCGAAGCGATTAAGCTGGGTTATTGCGCCCCAACTGGAGCCGTCCAGTTTCCAATCGCGGATCTCCTCCCAGGTAAGAT
>SOJU01000182.1 GCA_004376465.1 Anaerolineales bacterium
TGGTTATCTGCACTGAATGGAATGAATTCAAGCAGCTAGATCTTCAACGGATTAAAGGTCTTCTGCGCAATCCAATTGTCATTGATGGCCGCAACATTTATGAACCTGTTAATATGGCGCAATTAGGGTTCACCTATCTTGCGATGGGTCGAGGGTATAACGACGGCAAACCAATAAATGGTTGAACTCTCACATGAGTGATGCGCCCAAGCCCAACCTCGTTACACGCCTTCGAAACGGTCTTGAGGTCCGCCTTAAAGAGATTCATACCGCACCTCTAGCAACCTGCTGGGTTTGGTACCGAGTTGGGTCACGCAACGAAACCCGCGGAACAACTGGGGTCTCTCACTGGGTTGAACATATGCAATTTAAGGGGACCCCATCCTTCCCTGCCGGGGTATTAGACCGCGCCATTTCACGCAACGGGGGTGTTTGGAACGCCTTCACCTGGTTAGATTGGACTGCTTTCCTTGAGACGTTACCGGCAGACCGCATTAAAATGGCTCTCGAGCTTGAAGCCGACCGTATGCAGAACAGCCTTTTCGACGCAGACGAAGTAGAGTCGGAACGGACCGTTATCATCGCTGAACGCCAGGGGCATGAGAACGAACCGACTTTTCGCCTGGCTGAGGAAGTGCAGGCAGCCTCCTTCCGCGTGCATAGCTATCACCATGAAGTCATCGGGGACATGGTGGACTTGCAATCGATGACGCGTGACGACCTCTTTGCGCATTACCGCCGACATTATGTACCCAGCAATGCAGTCCTGGTCGTCGCTGGTGACTTCAAAACCCGGCGAATGCTGGACCAGATACGAGAGATCTTTGGTCCTTTGCCCAAGGCTCCGGCACCACAGCATATGTTAAGACCAGAACCCCCCCAGAGCGGGGAGCGGGTTGTCAATGTCAGTGGACCCGGTGAAACGCATTATCTAAAAATTGCCTATCATGCTCCAGCAGCGGATAACGACGATTTCCTGCCGCTGGCTGTTCTGGGAAGTGTGCTGGCGGGGGCTTCAAGTTTTAATTTCTTCGCTGGAGGGATATCCAACAAAACATCACGCCTTTATCGCGCCCTCGTTGACGGCGAGATTGCGGCCTCTGTTCAGGGAGGCCTGGCCGCATCCATTGACCCTTATCTTTATAACGTCCATATCACGGTGCGCCCAGACCGGACGCCGGAGCAAGCGCTTGCCGTGCTGGATCAGGAGATGGCCCGTATTTGCGAAGCGCCGATCGATGAAGATGAGCTGTCAAAAGCGATTAAACAAGCGCGTGCTCTTTTCGCTTATAGCAGCGAAAGTATCACCAATCAGGGGTTCTGGCTGGGTTTTACTGAGATGTTTGCAGATGGCTCATGGTACGAGAGCTATTTGAACCGCCTGGCAGAGGTAACTCCCAAGATGGCGTGGGAAATCGCTCAAAAATACCTGGTTGACTCCAATCGCGTTGTTGGTTTCTACCGTCCAAATTCGAGCTGAGTTATGACAAAAGAAACACCACTTTTACCACATCTCGATCCTGTTGCCTTACCCGGACCGGACACTATCCGCCGGGAAGTATTACCCAATGGAATTGTGGTGCTCATTCGCGAAAATTTCTCTAGCCCGTCTGTTGTCCTCTCTGGTTATCTTTTGGCAGGAGCGCTTGCGAATACAGCGGATACTGCTGGGCTGGCTTTCATGACAGCAATCGCCATGACCCGCGGCACACAAACGCGTTCCTTTGAACAAATTTTCGAAGCCATAGAATCGATTGGCGCAAGCTTATCGCTGCATGGGGGGACACACACCACAGCTTTCCATGGGAAGGCGCTTGCAGAAGATCTCGGTCTACTCTTAGAGCTCTTAGCCGATGTTCTTCAGCATCCATCCTTCCCGAAAGCGGAATTTGAACGATTGCGCGCTCAGCAGCTTACCGCGTTAGCGATTCGAGAACAGGATACCGGGGCACGGGCACAGATGGCATTCGACACACTGGTGTACCGTGATCATCCTTACAGGCTGTCGACGAACGGGTATGTCGAGACAATCCGTGCGTTGACACCCGCTGATCTACGAAGGTTCCATCGTGAATACTTCGGCGCCTCTGGTCTTGTGATAACGATTGTTGGTGGTGTTGAAACCGAAAAGGTTTTGGACCTTGTTTCTTCTACGCTTGGCCAATGGGCAACGAAAAAACGACGGGAGTTGCCCGACCTGCCAGTACTGAAGCCATTGAAGAAATCCAGGAGAGTAGAAGTCCGGCTCAAAGGTAAGGCACAGAGTGACCTGGTAATCGGAACCGCAGGACCCAGTCGATACGACGAAGATTATTTGGCGGCTGCGATGGGGAATAGCATCCTCGGGCGTTTCGGTATGATGGGGAGAATTGGTGAGGCTGTGCGTGTCAGCGCAGGATTGGCGTATTACGCGTACAGTGCGATTTCAGGCGGCCCGGGCCCTGGTCCATGGCAGGTGGTTGCCGGGGTAAACCCGAAAGACGAGAATCGCGCCATCGAGATTGTCCAGAAAGAAATCAAGCGTTTCACGTCTCGCCGCGTGAG
>SOJU01000268.1 GCA_004376465.1 Anaerolineales bacterium
CGTTTGAGCAAATAGAAGAGATCCTCGACTTGGAACTCTGTCCCGATCTCCGCTAACTCGTCGATGGATAGCTTGATCATGTGATTGGCGATGGGCAGCATATCTTGTTTCAGTTCATCGAATTCCTGCTGGCGTTTATGCTGCGCCTCGACATATTCTGTGAGGATATCGAGCTTCTTGTGTATGCTTTCAATTTCAAGGTCGGTTGCTGTCATTGTTTTTGGCATGTCTCCCCCTTACTTCCACTTGCCGGCCATGCTCATTTGAGACTCGAAGGGCATTTCTTCGCCCTTAAGGAGCATGTTCCAGTACACCCAGCGGAAGGTCATCTTCCCCCAGTGGTTCGCGGCCGATTCCTTGAGCAAGGAAAAGGGTCCAAAACCGGGGAGAGGGTACTTGCCAGGAAGGGGCTCGACGTCATAGTTGAAATCGATGAGGATGCCCTTTTCAAAACCGGATTCGATGAAACAGTTCGCGTGACCATCGAATTTGGCTAAAGGTTCAAGACCCTCCATTTGGCGCAGTATGTTCTCGACGATCACATCAAGCATGAAGTGGGCAACGGAACCGGCTTTTGATGTGGGAGTATTGCCGGCGTCGCCGATGACCCACACGTTCTCCCATTTCTTGGACCGCAGAGTGTGTTTATCGGTCGGCACAAAGCTCAGCTCGTCCCCCATGCCTGAGCGTTCGATCACCTCGGAGCCCATGTTGACAGGAACACTGACGAGAAGGTCGAAAGGAATCTCGCGCTCATCGTAGGAACGAATGGCTTGCTGCGTGTGATCCACTTCCATGATGTTGAAGTCGGCTTCGATTTTTATATTCTTGCGTTCGAGCATGTCGCCCAAAATCGACGAAGCTCGAGGCTTGGTGAAGGCTCCCGGCAGCGGGGTGGCGAAGATAATCTCAACGTCGTCGCGGATGCCGCGCTCGTGGAAGAACCAGTCAGCCAGGAAGAGAAACTCGAGCGGTGCGACAGGGCACTTAATCGGCATCTCGGCGACATTCAGGACCAACCGCCCGCCTTTCCAGAATTTCAAGAAACGGCTGAGCGCGGTGGCGCCTTCAATCGTATAGAAGTCAAAGACGTTCTTGTGCCACCCGTTGTCTAAAAGTCCGGGGGTTTCGCCAGGTGCGATGCGGCTGCCGGTTGCTATCACCAGGGTGTCATAGGTGATCGTGCGCTTGCCCTTTTCAAGCTTTACACGGTTTTGATCGGGTTCGATCATCTCGATCTTGGACAAGACGAATTCCACGTTCTGGGGGTAGAAATCGCGCTTGGGTTTCACAACATCCGCCGGGCTGTAGATCCCAAAGGGGATGAACAGAAGGCCCGGTTGATAGTAGTGGTTCTCGTTCTCGTCGACGACGATTATCTTCCACTCCGCAGGGTCCAGGTGATGGCTCATCTTATTGGCCACCATTGTGCCTCCGGTTCCGCCGCCGAGGATTAAAAAGGTTTTCATTGTGTTCTCTCCTGAGAAAAGCTCATGTCCTGGAGTCGTTAGTGAAAGACTCGATCAGGCCAGCCTGGTTTTGCAACCGATCGGCTAATACAGCGCGCAGCATGTCGAGGGCTTGAATGATGCGCCCATCCGCTATTGAGTAATAGACAGATGTGCCATCACGCTGCGAAGTAACCAGGCCGCGCTCGCGCAGCAATTTTAAGTGGCGCGAGGCCGTGGGTTGGGGCAGTCCAAGGTATTCTGCCAACTCTGTGACGTTCTTCGAGTCCTCCGCTAGCGCATAGAGGATCAGGATCCGTTTTGGGTCCGCAAGACCGGCACAGATCTCAGAGTGCAATTGGTTGACCTCATGTTCGAGGGAGCTCATAGGCGTTGCTCCATTCCTGTTCACGTAGTTATTGGATGTATTCGTATACTCGTATATATGAACGATAGAGAGTGTATCGACAGGGCACGAAAGGGGTTAGTGACAAGCGTCACAAAGGATACGTGAAAGATGTCACAATTGTAATGCGGAGAAGAATAGTCTTGTTACATCCGGTTTGAATCAGCACATAAGCGGATTGTTCCACACTCAGCTAGTGATCAACCATGGCGGATGTGAGCGGGTGTCATTCGGAGCGCCTCATTCGCCTACGCCCAAGAAACGCCTCTCCTCTTTGCCCCCTAAAGGGATGCTTTCCTACAGGATGCTGCGCGATCGCGAGAGGTGCAGAGCGAAACCGGGAACTTCGTTCAATAGGCTCAGGGGGCAAAGAATCCAGGCTCTACCAAAAAAATCACCTTGGGTGAGGATGATAAACAGAAGGGCGCTCGAGGCAGCCCGTTAGCTTGACGTATAGAACAAACGTGCTATACTGGAAAGGGATGAACATAATGCATGCAGCAAGGAGGGTTTCAATGGCTGAAAAAACTATAGAGGTGGGTGTTTTCTTGGATGAGGAAGCACGTAAAGAGGTGCTGGAAGACGCATTGAAAGAGATCAAAAAGCGCTACGGAGACGGTGCGGTGATGCGGCTGGGGGAAGCGCATCATCTGGAAGTGGAGGCGATCCCGACCGGCT
>SOJU01000225.1 GCA_004376465.1 Anaerolineales bacterium
TCGCTGAGCAGCACGCGTGGAATCTGTTTTCGTAAATGCTCGCGCTGGTATTTCGACCGACGATCGGCGATGTGAGCTTGAATCGCTTGTGTGATTGTGTGTAGGCCGGGTTCGTTTTGTTCCGTTGTCGGTCTATTTTTAAACTTGACCATTGCCTCATTCAGTTCATCTAGCTCGCGGATGCTCAAGAAGAACAGATCATCGTGCTGCTTTAAATGACCCGCATCAACGAGTTCTTGGCCGCTTTGAAGCAATCCCTGACGGATAATGCCCAGTATGCGTATGGCGAAGAACTTTGGGGCCTCGCGCATACCCGCCAGCGCCCTATAGCGGCTAATCGCCCAACGCAACAGCCGGGCTTTGATAAATCCACCGTGCATTTGACGGACGGCAGATTCTAGATGAGCAGCTGCCTGCTCGGCCGACTTTGCAGAGCGGGCGAAGACTGCGTCGGGGGCTTTGTTGGGATCCTTGATTTGCAGGTAGCTTTGGAGAACCTGCATGATGTGCATTGGGTCCTCTCTCCAGCGAGGGAGACCAATATCGATCTCGCCAACGCCGCGCGCTCCATAGCGTTCAATGAAGCCCTCGATGCTTTCCTGAACCCGGGAAGGGAGATTCGCCTGCAGGTATTGGGCAGCCAGATCTGAGGCAGAAGTTTCCTCGAACATCTTGTCAGAATCTGGACCTGCGAGGATGGTCTGAGCGACTCCCCACAGCGCTAGATCCATTTCAGTCGTGACGTTGTGGGGTAAGCCGCGCGCGATTTCGAGATATGCCTGTGCCAAAGAAGGGTCTCCCAATGCTTCAGCTGCTTGTTCGCTGAAGCGTCGCATAATGCCGAAGAAAGGTACCATCGAGGCGACAATGGGGGTGGCGCCCTGGGGGATGGCAACATCAGGGAAAATATTGCGTGCACTGTGCAGTATTTCCAACCGGTGAGCGAAGAGTTCCTGGGTGTCTCCGGTCACTGCGCTGAGAGTTTTGGCTTGAAGAACCGTTTCGTCCATAAGCCGGGTAACGCGTTCCCGCCCCTGCTCAGGGGTCCGCCAGAGCCTGAAGACGCGCATTATCGAAGGAAGCAGGAATCCGGCTAGTCGCCGGAATGTGTTGAAGCGGATACCGCCACGGC
This sequence comes from Anaerolineales bacterium, assembly GCA_004376465.1. GTDB lineage: Bacteria > Chloroflexota > Anaerolineae > Anaerolineales > E44-bin32 > E44-bin32. The sequence goes on from SOJU01000225.1 coordinate 1,133, forward strand.
CTACGGCCAGGCGGGGATCGTCGAGAAGGAGCTCAATGGTTTGGGTAGCTCCCGGAGCAATGGCCGGCAGTGCACCCCCAAGGATTTTTCGGCCGATTGAATTACGCAGTAATGGCGTTATGTCGACCCATAGCCTTTCACCTGCGGAGAAGAGAACTCTCTGAGTTTCCTGTGTGAGGTCGAAACGAAATATTCTGGCCGCTCCAGCGACGAGCAGCTTTATGACGTCCTGCCCTAAAGGAGTGACCGGGGCGAGCAAACCCTGAATGACGGCGAAGGAGATAAACACGCGAAGCGGGTCGGAGGGGACATCGGGGATGGGGTAGAGCGAGGTGATGGGCCGGGATTGAAGCATATGGAGTTGGCCATCGCTCCAGGCCCATTCGATGTCCTGTGGGGAGTGAACCAGCGCGATGACGCGCTGACCCAATTCGGTCAGCTGCAAAATGATGTCATCAGGGATGGCTTGTCGTTCTCCGGCATCGGCATCCTCGGTGACGACTCCACCCCCAGCCACCCCGCGAATTGTCAGGGCTTTTGCCCCTAAGGTTTTGTTGATGATTTCTCCAGAGTCGGTGTCGACGACATAGTGATCGGGCTCCACGAGCCCACCGACAAGCGCCTCGCCCAACCCAAGGGTGGCGTCGATTGCGGTTTCTGATCGTTTCCCGGTCAGTGGGTTTGCTGTGAAAAGAACCCCAGAAGCCTCGGATTGCACCATGATCTGCACAATCACAGAAAGAGCCACATCCTCATGGGGGATACTGTTGCGCGAGCGATAGCTGATGGCTCGCGCCGTCCATAGGCTGCTCCAACAATTGACGATCGCTTCGAACAGCATCTGCTCACCGACAACGTTGAGGAAAGTCTCCTGTTGACCGGCGAACGACATTTCGGGCAGGTCTTCTGCGGTGGCAGAGGAGCGCACGGCGACTGGGCTGCCGCCGAGGTCTGCGTACGCGCGCCGGATGCTGGAAGTCCATCCGCCGGCCGTCTTGTCGACGAGGAACCAAGCTCGTATCTCCGCGGAGGCTTCTTGAGAGGCCGCGGGCTCATCAAAGGGCAAGTTGGTCAGGCGGGATAAAATACGTTTCTTTAAGTCGTTTGAGGCCACATAATCAAGATAGGCCGCGGTCGGGATCAAAAAACCGTTCGGAACAGGAAGACCAGCGCGAACCAGCCTCGCAAGGCTGGCGCCCTTCCCGCCGACGGTTTCCAGTGTTGCCTCTACTGAATGCAGTGGAAGGATTCGTGGTTGGGTCATGGTTTGTCCGTTTTTGGTGCGCCGATATGTGCGCTGCATTTCGGTCGGTAAAGCGTGCACCCGAGCAGGATTTTCAGCCCTGGGCGTCCCCATCGAACCCATCATACAGGACCATTTGGTGCTTAGGCAGAAGTGTACCGTGTTTTGGTGAGAAGTAGAATCCTGCCTTCGTCAAGAAGGCTTCACATCCCGGATTCCCTCGATGATCTCTGCAGCCAGGTCGAAACGGCTGAACGGCGGCATGATATAGGCTCCCTGGACGCTCCGGCGCAGCTCGGCGAGGAGATCGACGGCGATTTCAACACCGACATTGGCGGCCTTGTCGCCCGCTTGCTCAATTCGCCTTTGGATTTGTGGGGGGATAAGAATACCAGGGACTTCGTTGTGCAGAAAAGCGACATGGCCCTTGCTGTAAAGCGGGAGGACGCCGACGATGATGGGGATTGGGAGTTCCCCGAATCGTTCCCGGTAGCTGTCGATGAAACTCGAGGCCAAGTCCGGCAGGTAGACCGGTTGCGTGAGGATGAAATCGGCTCCCGCTGCAATCTTCTTGTGTAGTAATCGCAGTTCGCGTTCGGGATCTTGTGAGCACAGGTTGAGCGCGGTGCCGACGAAGAAGGAAGTCGCCTCGCCGATGTCCGCACCGCTATGGTCGACACCGGTATTGAAGCCCTGTTTGATGAGCTTTATCAAGCCCGAAGGGACCAGATCGAAGTTGTCCATCGCATCGGGGTAGTCGCCGATGGCGGTGGGGTCACCCATCACAACGAAGACGTTGCGTACGCCCACAGCGTGGGCAGCGAGCAAGTCGCCTTGCACGCGCAGTAAGTTGCGGCCGCGCGTGGGGAAATGCAGAACGGATTCGATGCCCACATCGCGTTGTATCAACTGACACACAGCCCAGGGGCTCATCCGCATGCGAGCCATCGGACTGTCGGCGACATTGATCACATCCGCTCCGGCCTCTGCCAGCAGATGTGCGCCGGCGAGCAATTTGTGCGTCGAGAATCCCCGCGGCGGATCCATCTCGACCGAAATCACAAACTGTCCACTCGCCAGACGAGCCGCAAGTTCGGTTGGCGGGTGCTCGCTAGGTCCAGCGGGAGAAGCGGTGCTTTTGAAGAGCAGCGGTTCCGGGGCGAGTCGGGGTTTATCGGCGGTATCTATCGCGGCGCGCATGTTGGCGATGTGCTCAGGCGTGGTGCCGCAGCAACCTCCAACGACGCTGGCTCCCGCCTGGCAGAATTGGATGGCGTAATCCGCGAAGTAATCGGCGGTTGCAGGGTACATAATGCGACCCGCAACGCGCTCGGGCCATCCAGCGTTGGGCATCACGGAGAAACGCGCCTCCGGGGCTGCGGCGCGCATCTGCCGCAGGACGCGCATCAGCTGGGCGGGTCCACCGGAACAGTTAGCTCCAATGACCTGCGCCCCGCTCTCGACCAGCACCTGAGCCACGCGGCGGGGCGAATCGCCGAGCAGGGTCCGATCGTCGCGGGTGAAAGTCAACGTCGCGATTACGGGGAGATCGGAGATCGCACGGGCGGCTCGAATGGCCTCTTGGATTTCGTATAGATCGTTTTGTGTCTCGAAGATAAGCAGGTCTGCGCCGGCTTGGATTAAAGCTTCGATCTGTTCATAGTAGGCATCATACGCTTGTTCTGGTTTAACCCGTCCGAAAGGTGCCAGACGAACCCCGAGCGGTCCGATGCTCCCGGCGACGAGAGAATCGTTGTCGGATGCGGTGATGGCCTGGCGGGCGAGGTCAACTGCCGCGGCGTTGATCTCGGCGACGCGCTGCTCCAGTCCGTGCTCGGCGAGTTTGTAGCGGTTGGCGCCGAAGGAGTTGGTCTCGATGATCTGAGCGCCGGCTTCGAGGTAGGCACGGTGGATATCGGTGATGAGCGTTGGCTGGCTCAAGTTTAAATCGTCGAAGCAGACGTTGAAGGAGATCCCGCGCGAATGTAGTATGGTGCCCATCGCACCGTCGGCGAGGATGATTTCGCCGGAGGCCAGCCATTCGTTAAAGAGGTTTTGGGAGGGCATATGAACGATTCCTTTTCACCCTCTCCCCGGAAGGGAGAGCTTTAGGTTGAAGGTTGATTGAGTCATTTAGGATTCGTCCTTGATCATTTCGAGTACTCCGGACTCAGCGTCACGTTGCAGGTCTTCCCAAACATCATGTGCAAGTGGATCAACTCCACCAGCTTCCGGGTTATAGCGATCAAGGTACCAACGCTCCGGGTTGTCCTGGATATAGCGACGAATTCATCCTTGTTCAATCGCACGCTTGGCCGGATTTCCTCCGCCCTGAAACATTCATGATGGACAATCTCGCCAAATTCGGTTAGGCGGGTCTCCCCATCCACAACCTCTCCGAGCAGGCATTTTCGTCGATGCGTACAAATCGTGACGAAATACACGCCCGTCTGGGAATAATCGTAGCCCTTCAGGCGGATCGAACGGCGTCTTCTAGTCACGCTTCATCTTTGGCCTTCATCAACTGCTCCACCCGACTGACACCCACGCTGAAATATTTCGCCCGCGGATGGTGAAGGATGATCGCCGCGGTGGATTGCTCGGGGATCAACTGGAATGCGGGCGATAAGCGCATACCGAGCGCCTGTTCGGCGGGGAGCAATTCGAAGACCTTGGCGTGGTCCGCAAGGTCTGGGATCGACGGATATCCCCATGAATAACGCTTCCCTTGCTCGGCGCCGGTCCCCAATTCGCGACGGATATGACGGTGTAAATATTGTGCCGAGGCTTCGGCGGTCTGGACGGCGAGACCGTGAGCATAGTAAGCCTCTGCGTAGTCTCCGGATTCCTGCAATTTATCGACGTAGGCGGTGGCTTCGGCGCCGACCGTCACCACTTGCAGCGGCACAACATCCATTACGCCTGAATCCATCGAAGAGAAGTAATCCGCCAAACACAAGGCATGACCTTTAGGCTGACGTGGGAACGTGAAGCGAAAAAGCTCCTGTGGATTCCCCCCCTTAACCGAGTCGGGTGTGAAGAGGATTAGATCGTTCCCTTGAGACTGAGCGGGCCAATATCCGTAGACGCCTTTGGGTTGCAGCCATCCTTCGGCCAACGCTTGTGCCTGCATCGCAGCCAGGCGGCGTTCAAAATCGGCTTTTAGCTCCTCCCACTCCGCGCCGTGCGCGTTCTTGGCTCCCCACGATAACCTGAAAAGTTCCTTCTTGAAAATGTCCTGGAAGACGATCTCGAGTGGCATCTCGGCGACAACATTGGAACCCCAGGAAGGTGGCGAGGGGATGTTTTCTGCCCGTGAAACATTCGACCGCTGCGCCTTTGGGCGTTCGGTCGGCTTGACAGCCTCGCGATCTCGTTGAGCCTGCTTTAGTTGATGGGCGGCGATATCGGACCTTCGCTCGTCGTCCTGGAGTTGGTCCATGATGTCTAATCCCTCGAAGGCGTCCTTGCAGTAGTAGACGCCAGGCGCATAAGGGCTACCGTCGTCCGTGAAGAGTATGCGCCGTGAGAAGCGGCGGTTGATGGCCGCGCCACCGATCAGCACGGGGATAGAGAGGTCACGGCGCTGAAGCTCGTTCACGATGAGCGGCATCTGCTTGCTCGTGCTCACCAGCAGGGCGCTCAATCCGATGGCGTCCGCCTGGACATCGATCGCTTGATCGATGATCACATTCGCCGGGACTTGTTTCCCGAGGTCGTGGACCTCATAGCCGTTATTGGCCAGGATCGTCCTCACTAGGCTTTTGCCGATGTCATGGACATCGCCGTAAACGGTGGCTAGGACGATTTTCCCTTTACTGATCCCCTGTTGTTGCTCGAGGAACTGTTCAAGGTGAGCGACGGCGTTTTTCATCACCTCGGCTGATTGCAGCACGAAGGGGAGAATTAATTCGCCCGCGCCGAAACGGTTGCCGACCTCTTTCATGGCGGGCAAGAGCACGGTGTTGAGGATCTTGACTGCACCTACCGAACGTTCTTCCGGAGAGGATTGCTCTAGGATTTCATCGATGTCCGCCTCCACCCCGTCTTTATGCCGGTGGAGGACTCGCCAGTGGAGCCGCTCCTCCGGCGAGAAATCGGCTGTCGGATCGGCTTGCGGTTCGCCGACCGGAGACTCGACCGCTTGGAAATACTCGATGACACGCTGCAGCGCATCTGGGCGGCGGTTGAAGATTAGATCCTCGGCTAATTTGCGTTCCTCATCCGGGATTTCGGCGTAGGGTGTGATGTGGGCCGGGTTAACGATCGCCATATCTAAACCGGCCTCGACGCAGTGATAAAGCATGACGCTGTTGATCACCGGTCGTGCATTCCGGTCAAGACCGAAGGAGACATTGGAGACGCCGAGTGAGGTCAGGACGCTAGGTAGATCGGTCTTGATGCGCCGGATGCCCTTTAGGGTCTCGAGGGCGGAATCGGTAAACTCAAGATCGCCGGTTGCAAGTGTGAAGGTTAGGTCATCGAAGATCAGATCTTCGGGTTGGAAACCGTACTCCTCGACGGCGATGGTGTAGATGCGCCGTGCGATTTCTATTTTCCGCTCCGCCGTCTTGGCCATCCCCTCCTCGTCGATGGTCAAGGCGATCACCGCCGCGCCATGCTCGCGCGCCAAAGATAGGATGTGGTCTAGTTTCGCGCGACCGGATTCGAGGTTTACGGAGTTCAACATGCTCCGACCAGGATTAGCTTTCAGGGCAGCTTCCATCACGTGTGGTTCCGTCGTGTCGATGGCCAACGGGGCTTCAACGCTCAGCGCAAGTCGGTGGACGACCTCGCTCATCATTTCGGCCTCATCTGCACGCTCGGTCAGCGCTACGCAGATATCGAGTACATGCGCTCCTTGTTCAACCTGAGAGCGCGCAAGCTCGATGATTTCGTCATAATCCTCCGCCAGCAGCAAGCGTTTCGCTCGCCGTGATCCCTGGGTGTTTATCCGTTCGCCAATCAACAGCGGTCGCGGCTCTTGAATCATGGTTATCGCCCGGATGGCGGAACTCAGGTGGGGTTGGCGGCGATCCGGTCGGGGGGGATGCGCGCGCTCACCCAGTGCCTCGACCAACGATTTGATGTGTGCGGGTGTCGTGCCACAGCAACCACCCACAACGCTAACCCGGTGGGTGTCCACAAAATCGACCATGTCCCTTACAAACGGCCCGGGTTCGAGTGGGTAAACCGCTTCACCGTCGACGTTCAGAGGTAGCCCAGCGTTGGGGATGCAGGAGATAGGAATCCTCGCGTTTTCTCCAAGGTAGCGAATCGGTTCACGCATGTGTTCCGGGCCAGTCGAACAATTCAACCCCATCACGTCAATCGGAAGTCGCTCCAGCGTGTGCCAGGCTGCCGCGATGTCGGTCCCGAGCAGCATGCGACCAGATGTGCCCAGCGTGACCTGTGCCTGAATCGGGATGCGCCGACCGGTCTCGGCGAATGCCAGTTGGAAGCCATGGATGGCGGCTTTCACTTCGAGCAGATCCTGGGACGTTTCGATCAAAAGCAGATCGACACTTCCCTCGATCAGACCAACTGCCTGTTCGCGGAAGACGTCAGCGAGCTCGTCGAAGCTGATGTCGGAGAGGTCGGGGTCGTCGCTGGAGAGGAGTTTTCCGGTCGGTCCGACGCTGCCGGCGACGAAGCGCGGCTGCTCGGAGGTGCTGTATTCATCGGCAAGACGGCGGGCAAGTGAAGCTGCGGTGCGGTTGATCGCCAGCGTTTGATCCGTGAGGCCGAAATCACTGAGTGTGATGCGGTTGGCGCGGAAGGTGTCGGTCTCGATAACGTCGGCGCCGACTTCGAGGAAGGAGCGGTGCACATTTTCGACGGCCTCTGGTTTGGAGATCACCAGGTAGTCGATACAACCCTCGAACTGCTCCCCGCCAAAATCATCAGGTTTGAGACCCATCGCCTGAAGATTAGTGCCCATCGCACCGTCGAAAATCAGCACGCGATTCTCCAGGGTCGCAAGGTATCCCTGAGTCGTGTCGTTTGATTTCTTCAAGTTCCAGCCTCCAAGGGCTCTCATCCGACCGCACGCCGGAGCAAAAAACCTCTTCTGGGAGAAGAGGTATGAGGCCGAGGTGAAAGCTCATCCCTCATCTTCCAGAAAATCCGCGGAATACCGCGTCTTCTGCCGGACTTGGCACCTTCCGCATCAGATAAACATCTGCTGCAGTGGTTGCCGAGGCTTCACAGGGCCGGTCCCTCCACCTCTCTCGATGAGTGTACGTTGAGCGGGCAGTCTACCACACGCGGGATGGGGGTCAAAGGTCCGTCTTCCATCCAACCGCTAGTCTATCTACCCGCGTAGTTTGTGTGCCGTTTCCTTCAGGATTTCAAGCACGCGCTCGGCAAGATCTGCATCGGTTGAGCCGAGGCCGCAGCTTGGGGTGAGAAGACCGTCGGATAAAAGGGCTTCGCTGATGAGGAAATCCTTGGCTGACGCTCGCGCCGTCAAAGCTTGGATTCCCGTCCGCAGGCGTTCTGCCAAAGCCGCCGGTGTAGCGTTCCAGATAGCCTCTTGATTGGGGATGCTTCCCCAGGCGATCCGCCCGCCGCGCGCCAGGAAGTCTGTTAGTTCTTGTGGGTAAAGAGCGAGGTTGTCGAGATACCCGTAGGCGTCGAGGTTGAGGATGTCTACCTGTGTCTTGAGTAAAA
>SOJU01000179.1 GCA_004376465.1 Anaerolineales bacterium
CGCAAGCGTTTGCTTTGCTTGCGCTCGATTTTATTTCGGGTAGGATATTAAGCGCAGGGGCGTCGCGGGGTTAAATAAGCCCCGCGTTTATTATAAATGATGAGTGAGAGAGGCTGACTGCTGGGGGTATGAAGCAGGAGATCCTGGCATTCATCCGGTGCATTCTGGAGGCTCTTTGAAACGCTGGCAATTCTGGTTGGGTATTGCAATAAGCTTTGTTTTTATGTGGTATGCGATGCGTGGGCTGAATCTACCTGCCTTCTGGGAAGTTCTGCGTCATGCGAACTACTGGTGGCTGCTTCCCGGCGTGGGGGTGTATTTCCTCGCTGTTTGGGCGCGCGCCTGGCGCTGGCATTACCTGCTGCGACCTTTGAAATCCATTCCAACAAGGACAATGTTTCCCATTGTGGCGATCGGCTATATGGGCAACAACATCTACCCTGCGCGCGCCGGCGAGCTTTTACGCGCGTACGTCCTGCGCCGCAAGGAGCAAGTACCGATTTCAGCCTCACTGGCGACGATCATCGTCGAACGTGCGTTCGACGGCATCGTGATGCTCTCTTTTGTGTTCATCAACCTGCCGGAGCTCACCAAACTGACTGCCGATTCTGGGTTCGCGGGGAGCATTCGGGCGCTCGCAATCATCGGCGCGGCTGTCTTTCTGGGCGCAGTGCTTGTATTCCTGCTCATGGCGGCTTACACGGAGCAGTCGCAGCGAGTGATCTCTTGGTTCACCGATCGATTAGTGCCCGAGCGCTACCGTGATAATGTGGACGCCGTAAGCGCTCGATTCCTTGAGGGCCTGGCATCGCTTCGCTCGCCGGGCGACGTGATGATGGTTTTCTTGACTTCGGTGGTGATCTGGCTCTTTGAGACCGGGAAATATTGGTTTGTGATGCAAGCTTTCCCCTTTGAAGTTAGCTTCTTTGCGCTCATGCTGATGAACGGCATCGTGAATCTGGCGACGACGATCCCCTCTGCGCCGGGCTACATCGGGACGTTCGATGCGTCGGGTATTGCCGTGCTGGAGGCCTATGGCGTCCCTAACGCACTGGCAGCAGGGTATACGCTTGTGCTCCACGCCGCGCTTTGGCTGCCGATCACACTGCTCGGCGCTTATTACATGGCGCGTGAGAGTCTCTCTTGGTCACAGGTTCAAGCCGAGGTGGCGGAGGAACCATCATGAAAGCAGCAATCGTTGGGGCGGGTATAGGCGGCTTGGTTGCAGCGTATGATCTGGCACGCGACGGCGCAGATGTCGCAATTTTCGAGGCGGCGGATTATGTCGGCGGGCTTTCATCCGGATTTAAGGACCCGCGCTGGGAATGGACTGTCGAGCGTTTCTATCATCATTGGTTCGCTTCCGATGTGCATATGCTGGGTTTAATCGAGGAATTGGGCTGGAGCGACAAGGTGCTCTTTCCCCGGCCGCTCACCGCAGTATATTTCGATGAGTCATTCTACCCGTTGGACTCGGCGATGGCGGTGCTCCGTTTCCGAGGGCTCCCATTCATTGACCGCCTGCGCCTAGGCATGGGCATCGCTTATCTGCGCTATATCGCCCGCTGGGAGCCATTGGAGAAATTCACGGCGCATGATTGGCTTCAACGCTGGGTTGGAAAGCGCGCCTACAGAATCCTGTGGGAGCCGCTTTTAATTGGCAAGTTCGGCCAATACTACAAAGAAGTCAACATGGCCTGGTTCTGGGCTAGAGTGAAAGCTCGCACTCCGAGTCTGGGGACGTATGAGGGCGGGTTCCAGGCGTTTATGGATGCGTTCGCGGATCGATTGCGCGAGATGGGGGTTGATATTCGCCTGCAGACGCCGGTCGAGCGCATTGAATCTTCGCCGTCAGGTGGCTTGATTGTGCGAAGTAAGGAAGGGACGCTGGAAGTAGATCATTGTTTGGTGACCACGTCCCCAGCCCAGTTGGCGGAGATGGCACCAGATTTGCCTGAGGATTACTTGGGGCAGCTGCTGGGATTGAAATCGATGGGCGCAGTGGTGATGGTCCTGGCGTTAAAACACCAACTATCTGAGGCGGGGATCTACTGGCATAACATGTCGAAGGAGGCGGGGTTTCCCTTCCTCTCTCTTGTCGAACACACGAATTTTCTAAGCCCCGAATTCTTCGGTGGTGAACATATTGTATATGTCGGCGATTATCTTGACGTGGACCATGAATATTTCCGGCTCACGAAGGATCAACTGCTGGATCGCTTCCTACCTTCTCTCGCCCGTATGAATCCCGACTTCAGCGCAGACTGGATACGCGAGAAGTGGCTGTTCCGCTCTATATATGCCCAGCCGGTCCCGCCATTAAATCACTCCGCGGCCATACCCGATATCCGCACCCCTCTCGCGGGATTGTGGTTCGCCAGTATGAGCCAGGTTTATCCCTGGGATCGGGGCACGAATTTCGCGGTTGAGATCGCCCGGCGGGCTGTGCGGGGGATGTTATCAACAAGGATGTAACAATAGTTCCTATTTAAGATGGTAACCGGTCTGCAACAAGAGCAGATCGGTTTTTTTACAAGGACAAGCGATTTTTTATCGAGAAGGCAATTGCAAGGGCACCTACGGGAATTTGCCGCGTACACTTTCTCTCTGATTTCTATTCAATCTCGATTCGATAGACTGCGTAGTGTTCATCGCGAAATAACTCCAGCCCTAATTGCGGACAACTCAAGAGGAGAAGATCTTCATCGAGCACAACATGCGTGACAGCATACATCTCTTGAAATTGACGGAGCAGATCACAGTTAACCTCTTCAACACGGTCCCGATAGAAATTACGAGCTTTGCGAACACGGTCGTACCATTCGAGCACGTCCGTATCCAGGTAGGGAACAGATTTGAAAGTGATTAAAATCGGAGCGCCGGTGGCTAGCCTGAACTCCTCCATTTCTGTAGGGACGAGATAAGTATCCGCCGGGGATTTGTGGTCGCGAATAAAGTCCATCATTGGGCGGCTATTGTCGTCTTGTAGTCTGGTGGTTTCTAGTTGGAAGCGTGCTAGGCCAGCAATCATTAGACCCGTTAATAGAATGAACGACGCGATGCCCGTCCATCGGGCATATTTCAACGAGCGGACTCTGGAGGCGTCCACGAGCTTTGTAACCATGTAGGCAAGTACGACGGACGATGAGAGGGGCACAAGCACGATCGATGCCCGCCATGGATAAATCAAGGCAAGCCAATTGCTACCCGTGATGAGTTGGATAGTAGTGAGCAGGACCGACCCCAAGGCTACGATGCCGATGATTGGGAATAACCGCGTTCTCCGAATAATTAGTAGTGCAACCATGACGATTAATACCTTGATTGCGGCCATCCAATCCCACCAAGCAGACAAGTCTGCGTGGTGCGGATTGCGAAAGTGAACGAGGATTTCGTTTACCCGGAAGATTAAATAGCTGGAGCTGGGGCTAAAGATGCTGTTTGTGTAGATCAGAGTGGGGCTGACCAGGATCAGGCCTATTACACCAAGCTTAAGTGCCTGGATCACACTTCTCTGTTCGCGAAATGTCATCCACATGTAGGCGAGCACCAGGAAAGCGCCGGGGAGTAGATAGACGGAATGGAAATATACAGCCACTGCCAGGGATGCCAGCGACAAGTACGGCTGCTTGCGAAGGAAGATGTAAATCGAAAGGACCAGGAAAACACCGAATGTACCTGGTTGGAACACCTGTCCCAAGAGGCGTTGCCCAGCCACACCGCCCTCCAGAAGGAAAGGGTCGGCGACGCCAGCGACGCTTGAGAGCAGGAAACGAAGCGCTGCTGAATGAAGGACCAGGAATAGGGTCAGGAAGATAAGTTTATGGGTCTTATCCCGACTAATGTTGAAGACAACATTCATAATGCCTAGAATAGCTATGAGGTAGACCCCCATAAGTAGAGCGTAGTATAGATAGAAGGGAGTGCCCGTCGGGAAAACACGAGCAGTGATAAACACTAATCCGCCGAATATGGGTAACGGATCAACCGTGTTAGCAAGCCAGTCGTTACTCAAGTAGCCGAAACCGGCACGCGCCAAGCCGTGCAAGAATTTTGAATTTTGATTGGATGTGTAAAGAGGGGATTGGCTATAAATGACGGCGAACACAAATGACCAGGCAAGGAACCCAATCACTTTGGCTAACCAACCGCGCTTTACGAACTGACCCGCTTTCACAGTTGTTTCTCCGGACCCGGAGATGAGCATTACCTAACTACAGGATTCTAATGCCCTTATTGATTCTATCAAAATTAGGATAGGTGTCCCTGTTCGATACCCTAACGCAGCAAATCGAGGGCTTTTATTGATGCTGGCGTGATCGAACCATCAAAACCCCTATGGATTATGCGCAACCCCTCTAAAGGTGTAGGGGCAGATGTTCGTTAATCCATCCTAAGAATAAATGAAATTTATGATCCAGCGTGCAACTGTCCTGGCGTCGGGCGTCCCATTGTTAAGAGAATTGAGCGCATCGCTGTACACTTTTGAGCCAACCTGTTCTTTGCGTCGTTCGATAACCTGGACCATTAAACTGTGTGAGATCTCAGGGTGGCCTTGGATGCCGAGCACCTGATCTCCAATGCAGTACATTGCATTTAGGCAGAAATCACTGCCGCCAAGCAGCTCTGCCCCAATCGGCAGCGTAGTCGCCTGATCCTGGTGCGAAAAATAGAGAGCACATCGATTGAGGGTAGGAACCATCCATGGCTTCTGTGTTGTGATATCGAACTCTTGCAGGCCCAGCCCCCAACCTTTCTCAGATTTGGAGGTATATCCGCCAAGGGCGTGGGCGATAAGCTGATGGCCGAAACAAATGCCGACAAGTTTTCTGCGATCGAGGGTACAGCTCCTAACAAACTCTGATAGGTCGGCAATCCATGGGTCGGGGTCATACACTCCTTTTTTGCTCCCGGAAATGAGGAAGGCATCAAAAGCGACAGAGGAGTCTGGATATTCCCCCCTGGTAATTTCGAATACCTGAGTTTCAAACGGGGCACTCGCAGCTTTGAAGAAAGAGCTAAATTGGTCTAGCTCGGTTTCCATTGCGTGCAGAATTCCTACCTTCACTAAGCGCTCCGCTTCTGTATGACATCACGTCCCAATGTCCTGTCCGGTTGACCCGCAAATGATGTCTAAGTGCCCTGATTTGTGCATACGTGACGAAAAGTCAATCGTTTGATCCCAGGATGCGGACCTCGACGCCTGTTTCGGTCTGCAAGTCTGCAGCAAATACGTGGAGGGCGGAATTCTCAAAGGCGGCATCCGGTCCCAGTGAGCCGCCCATCACAATGAGGGTCGCGCCGATCTCTTCGGCCACTGCAACCAGTTCCGCCCGCAACTGCCCCGTGCGCACGAACGCCTGGGCTATGATGTCCTGTTCTGCCGCCCGCTCCTGGGCCATCACCAACTGGAACTGTCCTAGCTTTTCTAACCTCGATTCCACGTCTACCACCATGGGCGCCGCCGTCTGGTTCAGAAAGCTAATGTCAGCCACGTAGAGAAAAGCCAGTTCGTCGCCCTGTTCCTTTGCCAGAGCGATGACGGCATCTTGAGTGGGGTAGCTGGCCTCGCCCCCGCGGGTGGCGCATAAAATCATGCCCATGTTATTCCTCCTCAATACCGAACCAGCAACCATACAGTTGCCAATAAAAGGGTGGCTATCGCTACCGGCACACCATCACGCATAAACCTACCAAAACCGAGACGGTAGCCAGCCTGGCTCAACAGGCCGACGGCGACAATGTTGGGTGCGGAGCCTAGGATCGTGGCGTTACCCCCCAGGTCGGCGCCCAAGATGAGAGCCCAGTATAAGACCCCGTTCTCAGCCCCGGGTATCGTTGCAGTTAAAAAGTCAGCAATCGGCAGAGCGGCAACGGTGAAGGGGATGTTGGCCACGATGCTAGAGGCTACGCCTGGTATCCAGACCATCAAAACCGTTGCCCTTTCTAGGCTATCCCCGGCCAGATCGCCGATGATTCCGGCAATCCAGGTAATGACCCCGGTTGCCTCAAGTCCGCCAACGATGACGAAGATACTGATAAAGAATATCAGCGTAGTCCAATCCACCTCGTGCAACATGCGGTGCATATCAGGTCGCACCCAAGCGACCAGGATCGCCGCACCGCTTAGGGCAATGACGCTGGGCGGAATACCGCCGAAGTAATCCCCAGTAAAAAACAAGATCATCATCAGCAGTCCCACCAGCCCGGCTTTGCGCAGCAAAGGGAAGTCGGTAATTTGGGCGTCGGCTTCCAGCCGGGCCATCAGGGCTGACGAAAATTGATCCTTAGCACCGGCAAGCTCGCGCCGGTAGAGCAAGCTAATGATTATCAAGAAGGGGACCATGCACAGGATGGCGATGGGCGCCATATTGACCAGATAATCGACAAAACTTAACCCAATGTGCGAGCCGACGATAGTGCTGGGCGGGTCGCCGATGATGGTCGCTGCTCCGCCGATGTTGGATGCTAGCACTTCAGGGATCACGAAAGCAAAGGGATGGATGCCTACTGTCTGAGCGATCTCGATGGACAACGGCACCAAGAGCAGAATGGCTGTTACGTCATTGAGAAAGGCTGAAAGCACGGCCGTGAGTATGACCAGGCTCATCACCAACAGCCAGGCGTTGCCCTTCGCCAGTCGGAAAGTGCGGAAGGAAATCCAGTTAATAGCGCCGGTTTCGCTGAACATGGCCATAAAGATCATCATGCCCATGATCAGCCAGATGACGTTCCAGTCCACAAAGGCCATGGACTCTTCAAAATCGATGATGTGCAGGGCGGGGAAGTAAGTGCCGCCGATGTAATGAACCAACCAAACGGCCGCCGCGCCTAGTAACGCCGCTGCAGTTTCGTGCATCCAGCGTAAGCTGATGGCGGCAAAGACGAGCACAAAGATGCTGGTGGAAATGAAAAATGCAGGTCCATATCCCCCCTCGGTGGGCTGGGCAAGCAGCCACCAGATGCCTCCAACGAGGCTTATGATTCCCACAACGGCTAGGCCATACAGTACGGATCTCTTCACTTACTGCCTCCCATAGGTCAGGACACGGGTTTGTGCTGGCACCTATTTGGCACGACAGGCTGTTCGTTCGGCTTGCCGGAATACGCTTCTTTTCTGAATCTTTGGGATTTCCCGTTGTTGTACGGTTGAATCCCTTATGTTTGATAACGGTCAGGGAAAGAGCTTAAGGGTTCTTTCGTGACTCCATTTTCTGACCGCGCACCATCAGCACGGGCACATTGGCGCCGCGCACCACGCGATCCGAGACGCTGCCCAACAACCAGCGGCCCAGTCCTGATTGACCGCGTGTACACATCACAATCAGGTCCACCTGATTGGTTTCCGCATACTGGAGAATCTGATAGTGCGGGCGTCCGCCGACGGTGACCATCTGCACAGGGATACCAAGTTCTTGGGCGCCGCCGGCGATGCGATCCAGATACTCGCGGGCCAAAATCGCTATCTCCTCCGATGCCCTCTGTAGAGCTGCTTCTGTTGTTGTGGGGGGGCTTGGTAATGGGATGAGGACTCGCAAAAGAATCAGCTCTGAGTGGAAGTGCTCGGCTAAAGCAATGGCGTGCGGCAGGGCATGTTCTGCCAGAGGGGAACCGTCCAGGGGTATTAAAATACGCTTATACATTAATCAAGCCTCCGTCCATGACCATAACCCTTTTTCTGAAGATTTAGCTCATTAGACCCCGCTTAGGGCGGGTTAGCAAGTAGATAGAGCGTATTCGCTTCTTGGAAACCTGGTGCGATTCTCCTGGCGAGTTAGAAGAACACAAAGTTCTTTGCTGTCTTCTGCTTGTATGCCGCGAATTCCTCCGGCCACTTTTCCAAGCA
The DNA here is from genome assembly GCA_004376465.1 of Anaerolineales bacterium. Classification (GTDB taxonomy): domain Bacteria; phylum Chloroflexota; class Anaerolineae; order Anaerolineales; family E44-bin32; genus E44-bin32. The sequence continues at coordinate 7,847 of SOJU01000179.1, forward strand.
GAAGCGCTCTTCCACCGTTGCTACCCACTGATAGCCTACAAACCAATATAGTGCCATGGCAAAAATTAGCCAAGAGCCGCCAGCGAACCCCATCCCTAGGTAGACCAATGCTGCGCCAAAGTATCCCGGATTACGTGAGATTCGATAAACGCTGTGGTTAATCAACTCATCCGGGGTAGCAGTGGTGTAATCCCAGATGCTCTTAAGTCGAATCGTTTGCCCGGGGGTAAATAGGAGCAGTCCCACGATGAGCAAAGTTGTATTCGTGGTGAAGGGCACGAAGATGGCATATAGCGGAAGAAGGAACTGTGGGGACATCACCAGCATGTAGGCAACATGTTCTGCTTGTGACATCGGAGGAAGCTCGGTGGCACGCATCAACCCTGTTTTCCCCCGCTCTCCACGGGCGATATTCAGGAGAACTGGAGTAATGAAAATAATCAGCGCCAGAATCCAAAGATTGAACCAGCCGATTTCAAAGTGAAACCACTGCATAGCTTTGTTCCTCTAAAAAATTACAGTCTCTTGATATAAATAGTGTACTGGCGATTTCAGGTTTTAAAAGGCGCTGCAGACCTTCGGCCTGTCTGCAACGAGCGGAGTTATGTGTGCAGAGAAACGGGGCGCGATGTGTCTGTGAAGCGTCACCGCCCGAAATCTCGTCTTGCAGACGATGGGCACGATCGTCTGCAGAGATTTGAAGGGAAGGCCCTTAGCGCCTCTTGAGTCGATCCGCGAAGCGCTTATGAAATTTGGCGACCTTTGGATTGATAACGGACTGACAGTAGCCCTGGTTGGGGTTATTGCGGAAATAATTCTGGTGGTATGCCTCCGCTGGGTAAAATATTGAGATCGGGGTAACTTCGGTCACGATGGGGGCATCCCAGGCACCATCGGAGTCGATCTGCCGAATCACATCTTCTGCGGATTGTCTTTGCTTTTCATTGTGATAAAAGATAGCGGATCGATACTGCGATCCGACATCTGCGCCCTGGCGATTCAGCGTAGTGGGGTCGTGGACACTGAAGAACACCTCTAAGAGCGCACCGAAGGAAAGGAGATTGGGATCGAATGTGATGTGAACGACTTCGGCGTGACCGGTTGTCCCGGAGCAGACATCCTGGTAGGAAGGAT
>SOJU01000074.1 GCA_004376465.1 Anaerolineales bacterium
CATGAAAGAAGGGATCCGGATTCGTTTATTAGCTCAATGGAAAGGATAATAACTTTCGGGGAAGGTAGTTAAAAACTATTGTAGTTAAATCGGATCATGCCAATAAATACCGCTCCCTACCATTTCTATAATACAACATAAGGATTATTAATTCCCTGGATTCAATTCGTTGGGCTGGAAAAACTGAATGGCTCAAGCAGCCTAAGAGGACAATCCGTTCCTCCCATCTACCCTTGACGCCCGAAAATACCCCTATCTGCCCACCGCAGATGCAAACCAGCACGCATGGCGTACACGATGCCTGTGATCATAGCATGCAGTGCCATCGCCACCAGAGCGTAGAACGGATGGCCAACGAGGACGCCCAGCAGCATATAGATGGAATAGATGTTACGCCGTCCGTCAAATCGACGGAAGCGGCGGTCGAACGGAGCATAGTCAGCCAGCGCAATGCCCATCACCTGGCGAAACTGCATGGAGACGTGGCGTGCGAAGGAATCGAACAGCAGCATCATAAAGCCGACCACCAACACAGCAAGCGATGGCCACAACCTATAAGCCGCCCAGGTATAGGCGATGTACCACGACTGCTCATAAAGGAGATCGAAAGAGTGCTCCAACTGACCTAACCGTGTCGCCAGCGCCTTGGCCCGGGCCAGTTTGCCGTCAACACCATCAAGGACGTTGACCACGAAGGCCAAAAGTACTGCCGGCCACAACCAGCCCGAGAGGAATAATCCACTGACGACAAAGGCCACAAGGATGACGATCACAGTCATCTGGTTTGGTGTGATGGGCCAATCAGCCAGGCGGAGGGTGATCCAGTTCTCTAAGGGGCGGTTGAAATACCAGGCCAGCACGTCTAGCGTACGCTTCTGAGAGCCAATCACCAGGGCGTGCTTGCACCGCTCAGCATCCGCATCAGACGTCACTGCGTACCAGAAGGGCTCTACGCGCCGCCGCACCTCCGCTACATAGAGGTCATCTCCTTGAACATCCATGACCTTCATCGTCGGTAGTCGCATCAGGCCAGTCGGCCAGGGCAGTGCATCCGCATCGACGGCCAGTTTCTCCAGCTCGGACCGGGTCAGAAAGGCTGCGCCAGCATACCCCTCCTCCGAAGACGGGCTACCATATTTTGCGTCGCCTAGGAGGGCTGTCGTGCCCGCCGCAACTAGCCTCTCTAGTAGGGCTCCCTCGATCACATAGTGAGCCTCGACAATGAGCAAGTCATCCTCAGTCGCCTCAAGGCACGCTTTCAGAGGAAGATCGGCCTCACTCGGCGTGGTCAGGTAGCCCACCTGCATGCCCAGTGAGGCCAAATCGCCTACAGCAGACGCGATGCGTTGTCGATCTTGGGGACAGATGATCAGGATTACCTGCCGCCATTCGAACATTCGCAGGACCTGCAACTGGCGACGGATGAGCGGCACACCACACACAGGTCGAAGGGCCAGCGGAATGTCTCCCACTCGCCGATGAGCCAAAATCACTACTTGCATAAATAACTACCTTTCTTCCATACAGCCGCCTACGCTTGGCTGCACAACGCCGTGCGAGCGTATCGCAAGTCATCCGGCGTATCCACGTCAAACCAGAATGTCCCCGAGACATCGCAAGTGCCCAGATGATCGCCCCGGATGATCATCAACCGTATTGCGCGGGTGATAGAATTGAGACCATCGTTCTGGGAGATTGGAATGTAGCGGAAGATGCGAGGTGTAAAGAGAAAGACGCCAGTGTCAATCGCGTTGAAACGTACCAACTCCTTGCCAATGTGCACAACAAAGCCCCTCTTATCCACCCAGACTTTCGTAGCGTCACTGATATGCGTCAAGTCGTGAGCCTGACGATCCACACAGAGCGTGTGTCCACTTCGCGCACAAACAAGCAAACGCTTTAGAATGGCTGTGGAGATTATGTGATCGGCCATCGAAACAACAAAGGGTTCATTTTGGACAAAGGATTTGCTGGCTAGAATTGATGTCGCGTTTCCCCGCAAGTAATGTATGTTGGGCAGATATTGTATTCTGATACCGTACCGGGTTCCGTCGCTCAGGTATCGCCGCAGTAAGTGGTCCTTGTACCCCACCACCACTCCTAACTCGGTGAAACCGGCCTGAGCGAAGGCTTCGATGGTATAGTCAATCAACGGTCGTCCCAGCAAGGACACAAGTGGTTTGGGAAGCTTTCGTGTCAATGGTTTCAACCGTGTGCCGGTTCCTGCAGCAAGAATCACACCCTTCATCGCTCCTCCCGTTCGGGTTGCTGGGTACACATAATTATCCGGGCTTGCGGCCCGGCTTCTCCATCCAACGAAAGATCTCTGCACTAGGTAGTGGTCTGCTCAGTCGCTGTTGAGCAGGTCTTTGTCTTTTAATGCGGCGCGTACTACAGGCCCGCCCCCTTGACCTGCTTGCCCAAAGCCAGGATGTCAGCTGATGAGCTTAAGAGGGAAGACTCTCCAGCCCGTCGTAATGGGTTTCCCCATTATATTGATTCCC
>SOJU01000150.1 GCA_004376465.1 Anaerolineales bacterium
TTGATCGTTTCGAGTTGGGAGTAATCATCGTAACGCCGGGGAAGATGCCAGAGTAGGTCGCCTAGATTCTCGAGGCCCAGCTTTGAAAGAGTCTTGGCTGACTTAGGTCCAATCCCTTGCACGGTGGTTAAGGGCGCGGTGAGGGCGACAGGAGGTGAAGAGGGGGTGGATTCTTTCTTTTCCACATCCGCTGCGGTTGGAGCTGCCTTCTCCTTAGCGCTTTCCTGTAATGGAGTTGAGGGGAGGGCATCTTGGGTTTCAATGGTTTCCCGCGTGTCTGCTTCAATAACCGCTGCTTCTATAGAGGGGGGGGAGTCCCCGGCGGGTGGCTTAATCAGAAGGTCGTCGGCAAGCTCAGGATGAGCAGGGCGAAGCCGGTTCCACAGACCCTGGAGCGATTCATAGCGTGAGTTTGGGGAGAGCCGGCCGTAGTCACGCAGCCGAGAGACGACCAGTTCGATGGACGAATCCGACAGGTTTGACGCTTTCGCTTCTTCCGCCCAGGGTTCTAGCATCTGCTGAAGACCGCCTACTACCGCCCGGTTATCATAGCCGCGCTCGGCTTCAAGTCGAAGGAATTTTGAGAGTTTGTCCAAGGCTGAGTTCATAGTAGTAAATATACGCGGGAAGGTGTAAAAGTGCCAGAGTTAATCCTGTGTTAAAACGGCGAGCCCAACGCATCCTGGTCCAACGTGGACACCGATGACCGTGGTTATATCAACGATCATTAAAGGGTTCGGGCACAGATTGACCACCCGCTCTGTGAGCTCCTTAGCTCTTTCTGGGGCTCCAGAATGGAGCACGGCGAGACGTTTAATATTTTTCCAGGTAGAGGCTATCGAGATTAAGTGCTCGAAAGCCTTCGTGTAGGTACGAGTTCGTGCAAGCGCATTTACGAGACCATCTTTTACTTCCACTAATTGCTTGATTTGAAGAAAATCACCGATATTAGCACGAAGCCAGTTCACTCGTCCGCTTCGGCGCATAAATTCGAGTCGATCGATCAGCGCAAGGGCATACGCTCTCTCTCGAACCCTCCTGGCCGTGCTCACAACCTGGTCGAAATCCAATCCCTTCATGACCGATTGGGCTGACTCGATGGCTTGGAAGCCAACACCCAGGGAGAGCTGGCTGCTGTCAAATACTTTCACCCGGTCGTCAAAGTTGAGTGCTGCCTGCTCAGCGGTATTGACCATCCCGCTGAGATTGGAAGATAAGTGGATAGAGAGGATACGCTCGACACCGCTTTCAAACAGGCGTTGGTAGGTCTCTTCGAACACGAGTACGGATGGTACAGCCGTTGTGGGAGGTGTCCGTAGATCAGGCATTCGCCGATAGAACTCAGCTCTTGAGATGTCAACACCATCTACATACGTCTCACCGTCCAAGGTCAGCACCGCTGGAATCACGGTGATGTTCAAGGATTCTGCGGTATCAATCGGGACGTCAGCCGTGCTGTCCGTCACGATGGCAAAGGGGCGGGTTTTGATGGTCATATGGATTCTTCTTTAGATTCCAGCACGATTGCCCCAAGACCGTTGAAGCCGATGAACGGCGCGAGCGTAGGACCGTAACATACCTGTGTAATCGGCGAGCTCGGATATAAAGAGCGCAGTCGTTCGGCGATATAAAGTGCGTCTTGTGTTGGCTTCCCATATCCATGAAGGATACCCAGGTGGTCTACTCCTGAAAATTCACAAACGAATTCGATCAACTTCTCAAGCGCCCGTGGTCTCGATCGGACCTTTTCCATGGGTTGAAGTTCACCATTTTCGATTGTCAGGAAGGGGATAACCCCCAGCATATTTCCCAGAATTGCCTGAGACTGACTTACGATTTGGTTTCGTGCCAGATAAGAGAGATCATCAAGAAACATGACCGTGTAGAGGCGGGTGATCATTCCGCGAACGGTTTTTACCAATTTATCCAGTGATTCGCCTCTCTGCATTCCTTGTACGCAGGTTTGTACTAACAACCCCAGTCCGATAGATGTGGTCTGGGAGTCGACCACGTGGATGTCCATCCTCCCCAGGAATTGTTGACTGGCTTTTTGCGCGTTCCTAAATGAGTCGGTTAATCCTGATGATGAATGGATGGATAAAATATAATTTGTCTGATTGCTTAGATGCGCATAAATCTCTGCGATTTGATCGACGGAGGGGCCCTCAATACGTATCCCCTGCTCACACTCATTCAGCGAAGGGCGGAGGTTATGCAGGTCAGCATCTGGGCCATCGGAAATGCTGATGTTTCCACAGTGGGCGGAGATTGGAGCGACTGTTACCCCATGTTTCTGGGCGAAGTTTGACGTTGTGAATCTAACCGCTGCGTCGGTGACGATTTTTATCATAGACGATACTTACTCGATGGAAAGGATGAGTTGATAGTGGGGTTGAGAGCCATCGTGGACTTCGATCTCCTGCTTTGGGTAGATTTCGCGAACGATATCTGCGAGCTGGTTAGCCTGCATCGCATTCAAGTCTTCACCATAGTACAGGGTGATTAATTCATATTCATCTGTTGAAGCTTCCTTGAGGATATCGGTCAGGACTTGCTCGATGGATTGGCCAGAGCACGTAAGCTTCCCGTTGAGAAGACCAATCACCTGTCCTGTTTCTACCTTAACATCATCAATCTCAACTGAGCGAGTGGCAGTTGTGATTGTGGCGGATTGGATGGATTCGAGCGCTGCCGTCATCGCCTTGGCCGTGGCTTCGAAATTACCATCAGCGTTCCATGCGAACATGGCGGCAATACCCTGGGGAACGGAAACGGTGGGTATTACTGCGACTTTCTTAACTGTAAGTTCGGTCGCCTGTTGTGCGGCCAGGATGATATTTTTATTGTTGGGCAGGATTACGACCTGATCTGTCGGTAGATTTTCAAACGCGTTCATGATCTCCTGTGTGCTTGGATTCATCGTCTGTCCACCCTCAATGAGCGCTGTGACACCCAGGCTGGCGAAAACCCGAGCGAGACCCAAACCTGGAGCGACTGCTATAACGGCAATCTCTCCGGGCTCAATGCTCTGAAGACGGATCTCAGACAGAGAATGATCATGCTCTGGTTTTGCTATTTGAACCATTAAGTTCTCTATAGCAATATTCGTGATCGTCCCTAAACCTTTGATGTAATCTATAGGCTCGTACTCTTTTTCATCTCGCACGTGGATATGCATGCGATACATCCCGTCACCCTCGCCGACCTGGATGGACGTGCCAATTTCCTCTAGTTTGGCGTAGAAGGATCCGAGATCTAATGATTCCTCAGGAGAGAAATCAATGATGACTTCCCAATCCTGGCCAGGTTCGATGGACTCTGCTGCTCTGTCCAAATCCAACAAACTCAAAGGTTGGACGCTGAGAAGTGGTTGATCAAGCGGCAGCTGGTACGCGGCGCGAAGCATGCCTTCTAGGATAAAGAACAAACCTTTGCCGCCGCTATCGACGACACCAGCATCCTTTAATACTGGAAGGAGATCGGGTGTCCGTTCGACGGAATCGTCGGCAGCTTCCACAACCCGCTCGAGAAGCTCGAGGGTGGAAGTTATTCCACCATCCAACGCTTTTTGTGCCTCAGCAGCTATGTCTTTCGAGACTGTGAGGATTGTCCCCTCCACGGGGCGTACGACGCCTTTATACGCCGTCTCGCTCGCCTCTTTCAGGGAGGAAACGAAGGATTCGGCGGTCATCATTTCTTCGTTTTCCAGAACACGGGCGAACCCGCGCCAGATCTGTGAAAGAATGACACCAGAATTACCGCGTGCGCCCATGAGTGCGCCTTGTGCTATTGCAGATGCCACATCTCCTACTGAGCGTTCGCTAATATTGCTGATCTCGTCCACTGCCGATTGCATCGTCAGGACCATGTTGGTTCCAGTATCACCATCCGGAACGGGAAAGACATTCAATGAGTTAACGAGCTGCTGGTTGGTTCGGAGCCAGTCCAGACTAGCGAAAAGCATCTGGCTCAGGATGGCTCCATCGATCTCGACAGCTCCCTCAAGGAGGCGCGCTCGAAGCTCTGGATCTATATCTTTGTGCGACTTGCTCATCGAGTCTCCGTTCGGCGATTAGTATCTGCTGCTGACCCGTAAGCCTTGAACATGAACGTTCACAGCTTTAACGGGCATGCCAAGCGATCTCTCTACCTGGTAGTGTACGATGTTGGCGACACTCGCTGCGACAGAAGAAATTCGGGTTTGATATTCAACGATGATATACAGATCAATGGTGATTTGATCGTCAGAAGTGTTGACCTGTACACCGTGCCGAGGGTCGCGTACGAGAGCCTGGGTGATGCCGTCGACGATGTTCTTCGAGGCCATGCCAACGACGCCGTATGACTGCAGAGCGGATTGCGATGCTATTGTGGCGATCGCCTTCGGTGAGACGATGATTCGCCCTAGAACAGTACTTTCGTCGGTCATTCGATTCCTCTCCCATCATAGAGCTAGGCATTGATGGACGGTCTAAGCTGTGGTAACATTTGCGCCGGTCCATAAATAAACGATTTCGTTAGAAAGGAAGCACCCTAGATGGCTAAGTGTGAGAATTGCGGCAAAAAAACCATGTTCGGGCAGAGCCGTAGCTTCTCCATGAAGGCGACGAAACGCAAGTTTCGCCCCAACCTTCAGAAAGTGCAGGTCATGGAAGGCGGGCGCATGGTTCAGAAGACGCTGTGCACGAAGTGTATTAAACGGATAGCCCGCGTCTAGTCTTGACCCTTCCTCCTACTAATTTCTATCGCAACCCGTGGTCGCCTTCAAGGCGACCTGTTGCGTTCACCTTGATTCTACACCAAGTGAAGATTGTAACTCACGAACGCCAGCCGTGATCCCCTTAGGGTGCTGGAAGATTGCACTGGCGGCGACGAAATAATCTGCCCCTGCATCGGCGCATGCAGGCGCGGTCTTGGAATTAATTCCACCATCTACTTGTATGTGCGTGTTCAGACTCGCTGCGTCGATTAAGCTGCGCGTCCGGCGGACTTTTTCTACGGAAGACTCGATGAAGCTTTGGCCGGCAAAACCAGGCTGAACGGTCATCACCAGAACAAGGTCAACCAGATCGAGAATATCTTGGATCTCATCAACCGCTGTTCCAGGGCTAATCGCTATACCAGCATTTAGTCCCAAATCCCGGATCATACTGAGCGTGTTGCGTACCTGAGGGCAGACCTCATAATGAACGCTGATTGCACCCGCCCCGGCTGCGGAAAAAGCCTCTAAATAACGCTCTGGATTTTCAATCATCAGATGAACATCGAGAGGTAGATCCGTTGCCCGTTTACAAGCCTCGACGAATCTCGGCCCCAGCGCAATGTTGGGAACGAAGTGCCCGTCCATGATATCAAGATGAAACCAATCGGCACCGGCAGCAACGCACTCCGCGATTGCATCCCCCAAGTTTAAAAAATCCGCCGATAGGATCGACGGCATGATGACGTAATTCTTGACCATCGTGTAATCATACCTTTCTGGTCAGGAAATGACAAGACAAATGCTTTTTTAGCGCCGGGGGAGACCTCAACGAGAGTCGTTTCTCTGCTTTTCAGCGGCCAACTGACCGCACCCTGCTTGGATGTCGATCCCACGGCGGACGCGGACCGTTGTTGAGGTTCCAGCCTGTTCTAAGATCTTTTGAAAATGAGTGACTCGATCGATGGTAGCAGCTTTCTCTTCATAGCCATCGGTTGGATTGAGAGGGATGATGTTTATGTGGCAATTCATTCTGTGTACCCAATCTGCCAATGCCGCAGCTTGTTCATCTCCGTCATTTACCCCCTGAATGAGCGCCCATTCGAAGGTGATCCTCCGCCCACTCTGTACCGTATAGGAGCGGCATGCGGGCATCAACACATCCAGCGGGTAGCGGCGATTGATCGGCAGCAACCGTTCACGTAAGGCATTTGTCGCCGCATGCAGTGAGATTGCGAGGTTCGCCTGACGACGTTCTTGTGTAAACCGTTCGATCATTGGGACTAATCCAACCGTGGAAATTGTAAACCGACGTTTTCCGAAGTTGAAACCTTCGGGGTCGTTTAAGCGGTCGATCACATCCATCGAGGCCTCGTAATTCTGAAATGGTTCACCCATTCCCATAAATACGATGTTCGAAAGGCGGTCGCCGTTGATAGCAAGCTGCCTGGCTACCCTGATTACCTGCTCAATGATCTCGCCCGAGCTCAGGTTGCGTTTAAAGCCCATCTGGCCCGTGGCGCAAAACACACAACCCATGCCACAGCCGATTTGAGTAGAAATACAGGCTGTGTGGCGGCGGTGGTAACGCATCAGAACAACTTCAATCGCCTTTTCATCCTGTGTTTCCAGGAGAACCTTCTCAGTTTCGCCGTCCTGGGAGCTGACTGTTGATTGAACGGTCAAGGCGGAGAAGGCGAGCGTTGTTTCTAGTTGTTCACGTAGATTTTCGGGGAGGTTGGAGATTTTCTGAGGGGAGGGCGCTAAGTTCTTATATATACCCTCCCAGAGCTGTCGGGCACGGTAGCGTTCAGCGCCGAGTGTCTGCAAGTGGGCCTCTACCTGGGGCAGGCTCAGGTCGAAGAAGAATGGCTTAGATTTCACTCGTGTATCCTCGTGAGCTTGCGCGTGAGGGATGGCAGGTCATCAAAAATCCAATCGGGTTTGATCGTCGATGCTTTAGCCTGATCACTCGATGTCACTCCGGTGAGAAGCAAACAGGCTGCTATTCCAGCACGTTGAGCGCCTAAGATGTCGGTCTCCATCCGGTCACCCAGGGCAAGGATATGCTCGGCCGTTAGACCTAATCGTTCTCTAGCGAGGTTGAAAAGGGGAGGTTCCGGCTTGCCGATAATGAGCGGTTCCACGTTTGTTGTGAGTTGAACAGCTTTGATGAAAGCGCCTGCGCCAGGAGCCTGTCCGCGCTCAATCGGAAAACTCAGGTCCGGGTTGGTTGCGACGAAAAGTGCCCCCGATTGAATGGCGATGGAAGCTTCTGTCATCTTCGCCCAGCTGATTTCTCGATCGAAGCCCATTACGACGGCTTGCACACCGTCGGCTGAGTCATGAAGGTGAAATCCTGCAGCGGATAGCGCACCCTTCAGCGCATCTTCACCGATGGCGTAGATCGCGGTACCAGAGGAGAATTTATGCTGTAGGTAAGCTGCGGTTGCCTGTGAGGAGGTTAAAACCTCATCCGGATCGATCCGCACACCTGCACCGTCCATGCGATCAACCACACTATTCGGTGAGGCGGTAGAGTTGTTTGTGACCAGCAAAAACGGCAAGGAGTTGGTACGTAGGAATGAAAAAAAATCGGGTACACCATCCAGAAAAGTCCGCCCACGCCACAGTACACCGTCCAGGTCGATAATCAATCCTTTGATATCCGCCAGTTTTCTCATAGTTGCCCTAGGAATAGCGTCGTTATGTTCTCTGTTTGAAGCGGTGGGTGATGCCGCAGACTCATGAAATCAGCCGCGGAATTTCTTCAGCAGGTATTCATATACCGGTTGATCAATGCGCCCTCTTTCAAAATCCGTGCGTTCTTCGAAATTCTCATTGCCGATGAACTGGCGCAGCGCGGTCTGAGTTTTCTGATCATATTCTCCTGTGACTTCCTCGATATCATAGCCCAGATCCTGCATTATTTGCTGCAGAGCTTCGCAGACTGCAGCGTCGATTTCAAGCTCCTCTTCAGATGGGCTTTTCCCGAAATACAGGCTATGAAGCCCGAGGATCTCCGTCAGCCGCGAGACTGGGTTTTCGTGATCATCGACACGATAATCGATCCAGCGGTCGTTAAAACCTCCATATCCGCCTTCGGGTTTTACGACGTAGATCGCCGCGCTCTGTTTCCCGCGACGGTCGCCGCCTGCCTGATCGGCGGCAAGCAACGCATCGAGCAAGCGTTCAGGAAGGTCTTTCTTTGAGCCTTCAAACGTGGAAGCCATCTGCTCGATCACTTCCGGACCGGTGAGTATGTTTCCCTGAACGCAGTAATTCTCACCGATTTTCCCGCCGGCCCATTCGAAGCAATCTGCGCCTGTGAAGGTCGCTGAACGACCTTGTGCATCGACGATCCCTACCTGTCGAAGATCTCGCTCCTCGTCATTCGCCAATAGCTCATTCAACGCTTCCTGGGCGGAGCGACCCTTCGACATCAGATCCAATCCTTCAGGACCAAAGGTTGTATTGGCATAAGATTGTGTGGCGACGGCACCTGCGCCCGCTTGAGCCCAAGGGACGACGGCGCCGACGGCCGGGAACTTTGAGGCGACGGCGATACCCCAAGCATCCACAGCCGCATCGTAAGCAACGATTGAGAAAGTAGAAATTCTATTCATTTTTTTACCTGAGAGAGTGAATTGGATCAAGCGGCGTCGGGCAGGCTCTTGTCGCTGATCGGGAACTCCTCCCCGTTTTCATCGTAGAGGTGGGGTTTTCCCGTTCGGTGAATAGCCTGCTCATCAACTAAAACACGGCTGATATCTGGGCAGGAAGGGATATCGTACATCACGTCGAGCAGAGCGCCTTCGATGATGGCGCGTAGGCCGCGCGCTCCGGTCTCTCGTTCGAGAGCGAGCTGGGCGGCTGCAGTGAGCGCCTCTTCGGTGAATTCAAGCTCCACCTTATCCATCTCAAGCAGGCGTTTATACTGCCGGACGAGTGCATTGCGCGGCTCGGTCAGGATGGCGCGCAGCGCTTCTGCATCGAGGGGATCAACGTTTGTTACAACTGGCAGACGACCGACGATTTCCGGGATCATTCCAAACCGCATCAAATCGTCTGGTATGACCAGGCGTAGAAGGGCGCTCTCCTCGAGTTTTTGTGCCATTGGGTCCGTGACCGTACCGGAGAAGCCCATTTTACCGCGGTGCCCAACACGCTCGGCGACGATATCCGCCAGCCCGGAGAAAGTGCCGCCGCAGATAAAAAGAACATCGGAAGTATCGACCTGTATGAACTCTTGCTGCGGATGTTTCCGACCCCCTTGCGGCGGGACATTCACAACCGCGCCCTCGATGATCTTCAGGAGTGCTTGCTGCACTCCCTCGCCAGAGACATCGCGGGTGATGCTCGGATTATCGCCGCTTTTTCGGGCGGTTTTGTCAATTTCATCGATGTAAACGATGCCGCGCTCGGCGCGCTGAACGTTGAAATCGGAAGCTTGCAGTAGGCGCAGGAGGATATTCTCTACATCTTCACCGACATAGCCGGCCTCTGTGAGCGCCGTAGCATCGGCGATACAGAAGGGTACATCCAGGCTACGGGCCAAGGTCTGGGCAAGCAGCGTTTTTCCGCTTCCCGTGGGGCCCACTAGAAGTATATTGGCCTTATCCAATTCCACATCGTGGTGGCCGCGGTTGGCGATACGCTTGTAATGGTTGTAGACAGCCACAGAAAGCACGCGTTTTGCGTGCTCCTGGCTAACAACGTATTCCTCAAGATTGTCGAAGATTTCCCGAGGGGATAGGGATGGCTTGCCGGAAGAGGAAAGACCACCAGCCGGCCGGGCTCCTTCGCCCTCCAAGATATCCTGGCAGAGGTCGACACATTCATTGCAAATGAAGACGCCTTCAGGACCGGCGATAAGGCGATGGATTGTCTCCTCATCGCGGCTACAGAAAGAGCAGCGGCGCGTCTCGGGTACCTGTGGTTCCTGTTTCTTGGGCATAGACCTAGACTTTTATTTCTCTTTTTCCTCTTTATCCTCGTCTTCATGGGGCTCGAGGATGTGGTCGATGATGCCGTATTCCTTCGCAGCATCTCCGGTCATGTAGAAATCGCGCTCTGTATCCCGCTCGATAACGTCCAGAGGTTGACCGGTATGGCTTACGAGTATGTTATTCAATTCTGCACGTAAACGCAAGATCTCTTCTGCCTGGATGGCGATATCCGTTGCCTGACCCTGGATGCTGCTCAAGGGCTGGTGTAAGTGAATCGTTGCATGCGGCAGGGCGTAGCGTTTCCCTTTCGTCCCTGCGGCCAACAGAATCGTACCAAACGAGGCCGTCATGCCTACGGCGACTGTAGAAATCGGCGAGCGGACTTGCAGCATGGTGTCGTAGATTGCTAGACCAGAATAAATCTGACCACCAGGGCTGTTGATATACATGTTTATCTGTCGGTCGGGATCCTCGCGATCGAGGAACAATAGCTGTGCAACCATAAGGTTGGACACCTGGTCGTTTATCGGGGTGCCAAGGAAAATGATGCGTTCGCGCAAGAGCAGCGAGTAGATATCATAGGCGCGATCACCACGCCCGCTCGATTCGATCACCATTGGAATTATTGAACGCGGATCTTTACCATCCATGATTGGGCACTTACTCCTTTTCCATGTCATCTGCGCCTGAGTCATCAGGTGCAGAATCCATACCATTATTCTCTTCTTTGCCGTTAACTTCTATAGTAGATACATCCTGTTCTTCTGCTTCACCTTTGGCGATTGCGATTATCCGGCGTATTGCCTTATCGGTTAGAACATCCATGGCAATACGATGACGCCCTGCTGGGGATTCGAACGCTTCAAGAAGTCGTTTATCAGCATCCGGTCCCAAAGGTTCGGTAAGGCGTTTGATCTCAGCGTCAATTTCATCATCTTCTACCTTAAGTTCTTCAACGTCGACAATCTTGCCTAAAACAAGGCCGCGCTTGATGCGCTCAATTGCTTCAGGTTCGAGCTCCTCGCGGAGATCTTCCTCAGTTTTTCCTTCGATCTTTAAATAATCCTCGAGCGCAAGATTTTGGTTGCCCAGGCGCATGCGAAGATCTTGTAGGAGGTGCTCCGTCTCTTCCTGAAGGACGATGGGCGGATATTCCACAGAGGCTCCTTCAACGATTTTCTGCATGATTTCGTCCCTGTATTGGTTTTCCGCCTCCATTTCTGCCTGTTTCTGAAGGTTCTCGCGAAGCTTCACTCGCAAATCGAGCAAGCTTTCAAATTCGCCCAGGTTTTGCGCCAGTTCGTCCGACCACTCCGGGACGAATCGGGATTTCACATCCAAACACTTGATGTGAAACTTAGCTGCTCTTTTTTGCAGATCTTCATTTGGATGGTCGTCAGTAAACGTGTATTCGTAGGATTTTTCATCCCCGGCGGTCAAGCCCAGAAGATGCTCCATAACACCAGGCGTGGGGACATCGGTTTCCGGGTCGACGAGGACGGAGACATCTTTCATGTCGAGCAATTGTGCGTCTTCATCATCCTCTGGATCAAGGAGTTCACCGGACAGATCGATGACCACCAGATCCGTCTCTTCAGCCGGGCGATCGACAGGTTCTATCAACGCTTGTCGCTGACGAATTTCCTCTATTGCCTCTTCAAAAGCCTCGTCCGTGACTTCAGCGTCTTCGAAGGGGATCCTAATTTCTCGATATGCGCCTAGGTCGACCTCAGGCGCGAGGGGCACCGTGTAGCGAAGCTTGAGTGGGTCTTCACGGATAACTTCCTCTAGCGAGCCGGGAGCGTAGGGTTCGATCTTTGCTTCTTCGAGGGCGTCACGGTAGATTTCCTGGCCGAGGCGCTCCAGTGCTTCTTCGAAGATGACATCTTCACCGAATTTCCCCACGATAACCTCGTAGGGTGCCTTCCCAGGGCGAAACCCGGGAATCTTGGTCCCTCGGCTGAGACGGCGTGCGGCGGACTGCATTGCTGTCTGAAGTTGGTCCGGATCGACTTCTATTTGAAGTTCAACTTGGCGGTTTTCCAGGTCCTGTCTTTCGATTTTCAATATGCTTTCCTTCCAGGCAGTTTATGGGGGAAAATTGATGGCTTGATCTTCCTCAATGAGACCAAGCCAAGCGAACAGTTCGCAGTGGGGAAGGTGGGATTTGAACCCACACGCCCAAGGGCACGTGATTCTAAGTCACGCCTGTCTGCCAATTCCAGCACTTCCCCCAATGCAAAGATTATAACTTTCGCTCGAAGGAGTGTAAAGGTGGGCAAGGAGAGGGTGAAGAGATTCAGTTTTTATTATGCGTGCGCAGTATAACGAATGCTGTGGTGGATCAGGTGATCTCCAGGATCGTAGCGTGCATCTGCGCAAGATGCAGGAGATCATGGTCTGTTGCGATTCCCATCAACTCGAGCAAAGAAGTAGGACCCAACAGGGAATGCAGAGCGGGCTTGTCCCATTCGTTCTCTGTGAGAATCTCCAATTCCTGCAGAAGTGCTACGCGTGCTTCGAGAAAATCACTTAACGCCTCCGGTCCGGATTGGCTGAGGTAATCTCGCTCATCCGCCCAGGGATCGGTGTCGAGCGCCGTTAGATGGGGTGGTTCGGCGGCGGAGAAAACTGCTAGTCGCGGTCGATTGACCTCCATTTCTACATCGCGTAGATGACACGCGATTTCCACCGGCGCCCATTCGCCCGCTGCTGGTCTTCGTTTCCACTCGTCGTCCGTGAGCTTACGAACAAGCGTAGCAAGCGCGCCAGCATGCCCGCGGAAGCGGGCGGAGATCGCCTGCGCTGTGCGGATTTCCTCTGGATCGGGGGCGTCTACTTGCTGCTCTATCCACCCAAGAAGATCATCTAGACTTCCACCGGGGTACTTATCAACGGGGTCGTCTGAAAGATGGTAAACGCGCATGGATAACACTTGCGCCGGGTCGAGGTCGAGGCCGGGGTCGTTTCCTACCATTACAACCTCATGCGGCTGGCGACCTAATTGACCGAGAGTCTCTGCGTAATACGCTGGCTGGGGTTTTGTGAAGTGGAAGAGTTCGTAGCTCGTGATCATTGTGAAAGAGAGTTCTTCAGGTGCCAGATCCGCCCAGCGAAGCCGCTCCTCGATCGCAACCCTCGGAAAGAGAGGGTTGGTGGCAATGACGACCTCAAAACCCTGATTGAGAAGACTCTCCACAACGGGTCTTGCTGAAGGGCGCGTGCCGGTAACGGATTTGAGCGAGGGGAAGATTTGTTTGTAGAAGGTGTAAATCTGAGCTTCAACTTCGCCTGCGTTGAGATCCAAAGCTGGATAGAAATAATCCGCGAAAGTTTTTTCAAGCGTCACTCGAGGGTCGCTGTTTTCAAGCATCTTCTGACTGCCGACGACGAGCTCGCGAATGAAACCGTCTGGAGCGAAGGTGTCTGACATGTAATCTCCCAACCGCTGGAAATAGGCTGGGAGGAATCTCTCCATCTGGTTATCAAGGAGGGTATCGTCTAGATCAAGAAGGATGGTTTTGAGCATTATTCCTCCGCGGAGGTTCTGAAAACAGGAAATTCGAGGTGGCACTGTCCGCAGCCGATTTCTGGTTCGGGCACATCCTGGAGTGTTTTCGTGCAGAAGGCTACAATTTCGATACTTCGTCGAAGACCGAGAAAGCTGCGTTTAACCTTCGCTTCCAATACCATATTGGGGCAGGCGTTGGCCATCTTGATCCTGGGAACTTTACACTTCTCGCACAGATCAGGCGTGTATTCTCCACCGCCGGGAGTACTCTCTAGCAGACGGCATTCCTGTATGGATCGGCCTCGATTGAAGTCCTCGTAGTAGTAGGGGCATTCTTTGCCGGCAGGGGTAATCATAGGGGTGGGGACGCGGTTTAGTTGATCTAAACCCGGGTCAAGTACTCGCCAGTGCGGGTATCGACACGGATTTTATTACCCTTCTCGACGAAAAGAGGGACATGGACTTTGAGGCCGGTCTCCATCGTAACGGTTTTGTTTGCGCCTGTGGCAGTGTCGCCTTTCACCGCCATCTCCGCTTCTGTGACCTCGAGATCGACTGCAGTTGGGAGTTCAAGCTCGATCGGTTCTTGATCGTAAAAGGTGAGCTTCACCTCCAGGTTTTCAGTGAGGTAATTAACTGCATCTCCCACCGCATCGCTATCAAGCGCCGGCTGCTCGAAGGAAACCACATCCATGAAGTGGTATAGGTTCCCGTCGTAGTAGAGGAATTGGGCGGTGCGGTAGTCGAGCCGAACGTCCTGCACTCGATCGCTTGATGTGAACGATTTATCAAGGACGGCGCCAGTGCGCAAGTTGCGCACTTTTGTACGGATCGTGGCTTTACCCCGTCCGGGTTTATGGTGGGTGTACTCGATTACTTTAAAGAGGTTCCCATCCAACTCAAAGGTCACACCATTTCGCAGTTCGTTGACATCAATCACGTAGTTTCATCCTTCGACTTATATGAAGAGGTTTGGTGTGTCGATTATAGTCGGATGCGGCGAAGGGCGTCAATGCGCAATTAAAGACCAAGCCAGCGAGTTGCTGCTTCCGGAAGCTCGTTCAGGCTTCCGAGTTTGACGTTGCAGCGGGGGAGCGAATCGACGAACAGACGCCCGTAGAATTTCGAGATGATTCTGCGATCGAAGACCACCACGACGCCTCGATCTGAGCGGGTGCGGATCAGGCGGCCAAAACCCTGCCGGAAACGCAGGATGGCTTCGGGAAGCATATATTCATCAAAGGGGGATTCGTATGTGTCTGCACGAGCGGCGATGATTGGGTCGTTGGGGACTGCGAATGGTAGGCGAACAATCCCAAGCACTGAGAGCGCTGGTCCGGGGATGTCAACGCCTTCCCAAAAAGAGCGTGTGCCAAGCAGGACAGCTTGCTCTGTCGATCGGAAGCTCTCTAATAAGGCGTGGCGGGATGCTCCTCGACTCTGCTCGAGAAGATGAATACCCTCACTTGCTAGAGGTTCGGCTAACGCACGGGCGGTAGCCTGGAGCTGGGCATTCGATGTGAAGAGGACCATTGTCTGGCCTCCGATTTCCTTTACCAACCGGATCAATCCGCTTTCGAGTGCGCGCTGATAGGCTTGTCGTTGTACGGGCTCTGGTATGTCGTTCACGAGATAGAGCAACGTGGAAGATTCGTGATCAAAGGGTGAACCGAGGGCCAGCTCGTCCGCATCCTGTGCGTACAATCGCCGGCGGATATAGTCAAAGTCGCCAGCCGTTGTGAGCGTAGCCGAGGTCATAATTACAGCTTCTTTTTCGTGCCAAAGGTACCGCTCCACGAGCGGTCCGACTTCGAGGGGTGCGGCATGCAGCGAGAGAAGCTCACCGGGGGGGCGCACATTAGCCCAATAGATATCAGCCGGGTCCGGTTCGAAGATCATCCGTTCGAGGTGTTTGTAGACCTCGCCGAGGCTGCGGCGGGCGATGCGTGCAGCGACCGACAGGTTTTCGGCAGCATCGACTCCTGCCTCTGCCAGACTTTCAAGATCATCCGCCATTTCTGTGAGTTTCTCAACGATCTTCGCCAGCGGGCCGCGCAGATTCTCCCAGGAGATCTCCACCTTTTCCCAATCAGGTAGCGTTCTCGTAGCGGGTACGATGCGCATCTGCTGCCCGTAGAATCCCAACTCCCTCCCTTCACGCTGATTCTCGAGAACTTCAGAGATGTATCCGAATAGAGTCTTGGACATCTCGATGCACTCGACAGTTCGGTCGGAGACTGCGCTGATGACTCGATCGACCTGTGTGGAACCTTCGGGAGGGAGCGAGGCGCGGGCGACTTCAAAAATCTGACGCAGGAGCCCTCTTGTTCGGCTCCCCAGGTCGCGCAGAACGCGTTGAACTTCCCGTTCCGTTACGCTATAGCTCAGGCCGTTTGTCGTCGCTGACTCAAGGTGATGCGCCTCATCGATGATCAGGTATTGATACTCGGGAATCACACGGTTTCCGATGGCGATATCAGCCAATAAGAGCGCATGATTAACGATGATGACATGGGCGTGCTCTGCTGCAAGACGAGCGCGGTAGTAGGGGCAAGTCCCGCCAGCATGTTGAACGCAATTCTCGAGCGAGCAGTCCTCATTATCTGCTGACAATCTCGCCCAGATTACAGACTCTTCCCGAGGCAGGTTGAGCTCGCTGCGATCGCCGCTGCCGCCGTTGGTCAACCAGAGCAGGAGTTTGGTGAGGACACGCGTCTCTTCTGATGATCGCGGCCCCAGGCTGCGCAAGGTGTTGAAGCGGCGGGGGCAGAGGTAGTTGCCGCGCCCTTTAAGAACCGCTGCTTGGTATTCAGTGCCCAGGGCCTGATTCAAGTCGGGAATGTCTTTGTGGATCAATTGATCCTGGAGGTTGAGCGTATTGGTTGAGATGACTACGGGCTGCCCATTTTGTGTCGCCCAGGCGAAGGCTGGGGCCAGGTAAGCCATCGATTTCCCCGTCCCCGTTCCAGCCTCGACCAATAAGTGCTGGCTCTCGGAGAGCGCCTCTGTTACTGCTCTCACCATGCTGATCTGCTGTGGACGATCTTCATATCCTGGGAATGCGCGTGCCATCGATCCGCCCGGCTCGAAAATGGAGGCGATCTCCTCCACATCAAGTGGTTCTGGTTCAATCGATGGGGTGAGCTTTTCTTCCGGAATGAGGGCTTTAGGGAACAAGGTCGGGAATTGACCCTGTGTGGATTCTTCTTCCTCACGTCTCTCACCGTAGGCCAGATCGAACACCCAGCCGGCTCCCCATTCAATCTCCTCTCCGTAGCGGGTAATCTCCTCCAGGATGGGGAATGGAATTGCACGCGCTTCCTCGTATAGCTGAAGAAATACCTGGCGAGTAGTGTGGGCGTCATCTATCGCCCGGTGGGCGGCTTGCACAGGTACGCCGAGCGACTGTGCCAATGCCTGGAGACCATACCGTCCCTGAGAGGGAAGCATGACAGAAGCCAGGTCGAAAGTGTCGAGGTAGGAGTTTAGCTCGAATAAGCCGCGGCGTTTCATGAATGCCAGATCGAATTGAATGTTATGCCCCAAGATGGGCAGGTCGCCGACGAAAGCATCCAGATCGGAGAGAACCTGTGTGATCCGTGGAGCACTTGAGACCATGGCGTCCGTAATGCCGGTGAGTTGAACGATGGCGGGGGGGATTGGACGGCCGGGGCAGATGAGTTCCGACCATTCATCTTCGACGCGGTCGCCGCGAAATCGAACCACTCCGATTTCAATGATGGCGTCGCGAGTGGGATCCAGACCGGTGGTCTCGAGGTCGAAGGAGATTAGTGATTGCATAGGATTGAGGGGGCATTATAGCATCCATGATAGTGCCCTATGCTATACTGCGAAGGCATTTTAGAGGAGAAGGGTTGGCGCGGGATCATTTCGAAATCACGACTTTAGTAAGGGTAACGAATGAAGGAAAATGGTGTTCTCCCTTATAGAAGATCAGGATTCAAGGCCGGTGCGCAATGAAAGAACCGGCCATGGATGAAATGTCGCTGGCGCAGCGAGCGGGTTCAGATCCCGAGGCTTTCGGCGAGCTATACGAGCGGCACGTCCGGAAGATTTACAACTACATCTACTACCGGACGGGGAACGTTCACGATGCGGAGGACCTGACAGAGATGGTCTTCCAGCGAGCGCTGCGGCATGTGGCAAAGTTCGAGGATAAAGGAGTTCCCTTCACGGCCTGGTTGTATCGCATAGCGCACAACCTGGTTGCGAACTGGCACCGCGATCGCAGTCGTCGCCCGATTGTCCCGCTTGACCAGCATGTAGCGGTTAGCGAAGTGTCCAAGCACCCTGAATCGGAGGCGATGGCTCTTGAGGAGACCGAGCTGCTAATGACGATCGTGCGGCAACTCCCTTCCGACCGACAACAGTTGCTGATCCTTAAATTTGTTGAGCGCATGTCGAACGCGGAGATCGGAGAGGTGATGGGTCGAAGTGAGGGGGCGGTTAAAAGCCTATATCACCGGACACTGAATGCCCTCCGCGCTGAAGCAAAACGTCTGGAGGAAGAGAGTTCCGCATCCAAGTCTTTAAAGGATGAAAAAGTGGGATGATAAAAAGATGGATACAAGTCTAAGCGAAAAGCAGTTGGAAGAGCTGCTGTCGGATATCCTTGTCCCGGTTGACCCAAGTGTGCAATTTATCCAGCGATTGCGCGCTCAATTGGTCACCTATCACGGCAGAGATCCGCTCTCGATCTGGATGGTCATCGTTGTAATCGCGACGGTGTTTTTGTTGGCGGTCACTTCGATCGGGTTGGTCATTCGCATTTTCCTCGGTTGGGTCAGTCTAGTCGGGATCATATCCAATCGGCGGCGGATGAAGTCTGAAACAAGAGTGGCGACGTAGGTTTGCGTTAACCCTGCGAGTATAATATTGAGCGTGAATGGACCTCTGGGAAAGAGGTCTTTTTCATTCCAGGTGAATTCCCGAGGATCGTAATGGGGATTTCTCGCTTGCGCTCGAAATGACAACTGGAGGTGAAACGTTCTACGCTATGTCATTTCGAACCCCCGCAGGGGGTGAGAAATCCCTGAGGCGGTTTAATTATGTGTGCGATTCTCTGATAAAGAGGTATCCCCTTCTTCATCGAAGAGGATCTCTACAGTATCGTAATAGGGATTTCTCGGTCGCCGCTACGCGGCTCTCTCGAAATGACAGCGGGGGATGAACTATTCGAAATGACAGTTGGAGGCGATATTGTCCAGCCCTAGTCTTCAGAACAACCCCCAATCGCCGCCGGTTCCATCCTCCATCATCGATGGTTCCCACATTTCCATGCCAAGCTCAACCATCGCCTCGATGCCCATCGCTTCGATGGCTTTACTGCGCGTCATTTCCATCAATGCTGGAGCGTAGGGGCAGAAGGGCGTCGTTAGGATCATCTTCAGTTGGACGCTCTCGTCATCGATCGACACATCTCGTATTAGGCCCAATTCGATAATATTGAGTCCGAGCTCAGGGTCCATCACTTCGCGCAGCCGCTCTCGAAGCGTTTTGGCTGCTTCCGGATGGGTTGAATCCGCGGCCCATATTGTCGTTGGGGTTGTTTCTTCACTCATGTTGTTTTTCACCCATTACCTGAACAGAGAAGGCACAATGTGCATCACCATCCAACATGCTTTGTACCTGCTCGACAGGTAAGGATAACGCCTTGGCGATGAAGGTTTGATCGATCATGCAGACCTCGGGGTGTTTCTGGCCTATGGCAATATAGGGGCAGCTAAATGCACGGATGACGACGGTGTCTTCGCGCCGCTCGAACTCCGCAGTGAAACCCTCTTCGTTAAGCAATTCTAGGAGACGAACCAGGCGCTCTGTCAATGGGAGCCCCTCGAGTTGGCTGGCATAATCCTCGGCCATTGAATCGGCGATGTTCGCAAGCACACCTTCGTAGTAGATGAGGGGCAGCGATTCTTTCATCTGGTCGAGAAGCCGATTGGTAAGACGGAGATAGCGGGTGGGGAATAGCTCGTGAGCCTCTGCTGTTAAAGAGAACAATTGGTGCGGTCGACCAACACCATGCTTCACTTCCTCAATGGACAACAGACCGTCAACTTGCAGTTTCCCCAGGTGATGGCGCACAGAAACAGGGGATATGCCCGCTGCTTCAGCCAGTTCCTTCACTGTGCAGCTGCTGCGGGCACGTAGAGTCTGCAATATCGTCTCGCGCGTTTGAGAAGCCATTTTCTGCAGTATAGCACGCTCTGTTAGTGGATGTCAATATTTCAGATATTTATGATATATATTTAGGCCGCGTACCTAAATCAGTGTGATTAACGAATGGAATATATTAGATATTTCTCACAAATATTGACATCAAGGAAGGGTGCGTGCTATAATCTCGCGGTATTCCAAGCTCTGTAAAGGTCGTGAAAAGAGGCCGGAGGGTGACTAATGACGGATATTTTGGAAGTAAAAAACCTGCATACTTCCATCGATGGACAGAAGATCCTGAAGGGCGTGAACCTTATCGTCCGCGAGGGGGAGATCCATGCTTTGATGGGACCCAATGGAACGGGCAAGTCGACGCTGGCGAACGTGTTGATGGGCCACCCGTCCTATGAGGTGACAAAGGGCCAGATTCTCTTCAAGGGTGAGGATCTGACAGAGATGGCTACAGATGAGCGGGCGCGAATGGGACTGTTCCTGGCCTTCCAATATCCGGTCGCCATACCAGGGGTTTCCGTCGCCAATTTTCTGCGCCAAGCGATTAACGCTCACCGCAAAGCCCGTGACCCTGAGTATAAAGGTATCCCGATCCCTGAATTCCGTAAGCTGCTGAAAGAGAAGATGGACTTGCTCGAGATGGCGCATGAGTTCGCGGGTCGCTATTTGAATGACGGATTCTCCGGCGGTGAGAAGAAGCGCGCCGAAATTCTGCAGCTAGCAACGCTGGAACCCTCCATCGCAATTCTTGATGAGACGGATTCTGGCCTGGACATCGACGCTCTACGGATTGTAGCCAATGGCGTAAATACACTCTCAGGACCCGACCTGGGCGTCCTGATTATTACCCACTATCAACGAATTCTAAATTACATCAAGCCTGACAAAGTGCACATTATGCTCGATGGTCAGATTGTAGAATCTGGCGGGGCAGATCTGGCGCAGCACCTGGAGGAGCAAGGCTACGACTGGGTCCGTGAAAAGCATAATGGGAAGGTGAAGGGGTAGGGAGGCTTCGGCGGTATGGCTTCATCAGGGGATATCAAGAATCTCCAGGATATCGACCAATATAAGTACGGGTTTAGCGATCCCGATGTCTCGGTCTTTAAAACCCGCAAAGGTTTGGATCGAGAAGTTGTGGAGCAAATATCGGCCATAAAAGGCGAACCGAAGTGGATGCTCGAGTACCGTTTGAAGGCGTTCGAGCATTTCATGGAACGCCCGATGCCCACTTGGGGCGGCGACATCAGCAGTCTTGACCTGAATAACATTTATTACTACGTCAAACCGGCGGAGAAGGAAGGGCAATCATGGGACGATGTTCCTGATTCGATCAAGGAGACCTTCGATAAACTGGGCATCCCAGAGGCGGAGCAAAAATTCCTCTCTGGCGTCGGTGCGCAGTACGAATCGGAAATGGTGTATCACAGCATCCTGGAGCACCTCGAAGAACAAGGCGTAATATTCCTCAGCATAGAAGAAGGCCTGCGGCAGCACCCAGATCTATTCCGCGAATATTTCGGAACGGTCATCCCTTATACCGATAATAAGCTCGCGGCGTTGAACAGCGCGGTGTGGTCGGGAGGGTCTTTTGTCTACGTCCCGCCCGGGGTGAAAGTGGAGCTCCCGCTTCAAGCGTATTTCCGCCTGAATGTCGCCAACATCGGTCAATTTGAACGCACGATAATCATCGTCGACGAAGGTGCGGAGGTTCACTACGTGGAGGGCTGTACGGCGCCGACCTACTCGACGGATTCCTTACACAGCGGTGTGATCGAGATCATCGTCAAACGCGGCGCTCGCAGCCGCTACACCACGATTCAGAATTGGTCGAACAACGTTTACAACCTGGTCACCCAGCGGGCGATGGTCTATGAAGATGCCTCCCATGACTGGGTGGATGCAAATATTGGAAGCAAACTTACGATGAAATACCCATCCTGCTACTTGATGGGGAAGGGTGCACGCGGCGGAATTCTTTCCATGGCTTTTGCCACAGACGGGCAGCACCAGGATACAGGCGGCAAGATGATCCATGTCGCACCGCATACGACCAGTAAGATTACCGCTAAGTCGATAAGCCAGGGCAGTGGTCGGTCATCCTATCGCGGTTTGTTGAAAGTTCATGATGGTGCGGTCGGATCGAAGTCGAACGTTGTTTGCGATGCCTTGCTCCTGGATCCGCAATCGCGCTCGGACACGTACCCCTATATCGAGATTGACGAGGATGACGTGAGCATCGGGCATGAAGCCTCGGTGAGCAAAGTCGGGGAGCAGCAGCTTTACTACTTAATGAGCCGTGGATTGAGCGAGGAAGAAGCGATCACAATGGTCGTCTCTGGTTTCATCGAACCACTGGTTAAAGAGCTGCCAATGGAGTATGCCGTGGAGATGAACCGCCTGATTCAGCTTCAGATGGAAGGCTCGATCGGGTAAGCGCGGTCTCCGGTCCGCGTCAGCCAAAGCATAGATTTCAAGATGAGGTTGTACAGAGCATGAGTTCCCGAACTGTTAGCCGGCGTAAACGTGTTGTACGAAAGCAGGAAGCGTCGGAATTCAGATTCACACGTGAAGACGTCGAGAGCATATCTCAAGCTCTTGGCGAGTCAGATAAGCTCAAAGCACAGCGGATGGCAGCATGGGAGAAATTTGAATCCTTGCCGATGCCATCGACGAGTGATGAGCCATGGCGGCGGACGGACATTCGCGGCCTAGATCTTGACCGGATCAAACTGCAGGCGAGTGGGAAAACACCTGTTGCATCAGAGCTGCTTCAACCGCTTGTTGCCGAGTCTCATGGCGCTCTATTAGTCCTGCGACCGGGACACGCTCCCGAATTTCAAGAGGAAGAAAACCTACAGGAACAGGGAGTGGTGTTCACGGATTGGGCTACTGCTGTGCGGGAACACGCAGAGATCCTCGATCGTACTATGGATACAGTCGTTCCGGCTGAAGACGGCAAGTTCGCCGCGCTCGCTGCGGCGATGAGTCAGGAAGGCGTGCTGCTCTACGTCCCTGCTGGGGTTCGGCTTCAACAACCGCTGCATTCGATTTTCTGGGCGCCGGGCATTGATGCGGCGTTTTTCCACCGGGTGCTCATCGTTCTTGAGCGCGGTGCGTCGGCAGTGTTCTTCCACGAAACCGCTTCGCCGACGGAAAATGAAGGCCAGACGGTTCACGCCGGAATTGTCGAAATCTCCGTAGCGGAGGAGGCCTCGCTGAAGTTCGTCGAAGTGCAAAATCTTGGCAGGCATGTTTGGAACTTCACGCATGAACGAGCGAAGGTCGCGCGTGAAGGGCGGTTGGACTGGATTTTCGGTGCGGTTGGGAGTCAGCTGACGAAAACTTTTTCGGATTTAGACTTGACGGGGCAGGGGGCGGAAGGAAGGTTCTCCGGATTCTACTTCGCCAACGAACGGCAGCATTTCGATCATGATACGCAGCAGAATCACCTGGCGCCGAACACGATGAGCGACCTGCTTTACAAGGGCGCGCTGGTCGATCAGAGCCGTTCTGTTTGGCAGGGAATGATCTATGTTGCACCCGAAGCGCAAAAGACGGATGGTTTTCAGGCAAACCGCAACCTGATATTAAGCAAGAAAGCGCGGGCTGATTCGATTCCCGGTCTGGAAATCCTGGCGGATGATGTGCGCTGCACCCACGGCGCTACGGTGGGCCAATTAGAAGACCTGCCGATTTATTATTTGATGACGCGTGGTTTTCCGCGCGAGGAGGCTGAGCGAATGATGATCGACGGCTTCTTCGCACCCATTATGGAGCGCATCCCCTTCGACGGCGTGCGGGAACGTTTTCGGGGGATGATCGAAGTGAAACTTGGCAATTAAAGGCGGACTGCATACAATAATAAGCTGGTCCGTCTGAGATATAAAGCGAGAGATAGTACATGGCAAGAGAGATTAATGGCAGTGCGACAATTAACAGGATAGATAAACATATTCACTCGGTTGGAGAGGTCGTTGAAGTTTACTGCGACCATAATAGAGATGGTCGCCGTGTGCGTGACTGGCTGCAAGGTGTCGTCGTGCAAGTGGACGAGAAAATGGTTGCGATCCAGTTCACTGAAGACGTGTATCTGACCGACGGCTGGATGGTCCCTGATCGAGTCCTCTGGACCCAGCACAGAAGCGAATCCATCCGTCAGGCAAAACGAAAACGCAAACGCGCTAAGCGCAAATCCTGACAGGCATTCCATAATCTAAGTGAGGGTTTAATGGATTTATCCTTCGAATCAACCACGCTTGACGTCCCGGCGATACGTCGGGATTTTCCAATTCTTGAACGCGAGACAGACCCCGGAGTAAAGCTTGTTTATCTGGATAACGCGGCAACGTCTCAGAAGCCTGTGCAGGTAATCGAGGCGATGGATTCTTATTATCGACATATGAATTCAAATATCCATCGCGGCATCCACTGTCTGGCGGAGGAAGCAACGGTCGCCTATGAAGATGGCCGCAAGAAAATCGCATCCTTTATCGGCGCGGAGAGCTGGCGGGAGATTGTCTTTACACGTAATACGACGGAGTCGCTCAACTTGCTGGCGTACAGCTGGGGCCGGGCAAATCTGAAAGCAGGTGATCGTATCCTGCTGACGGAGATGGAACATCACTCGAACATCGTGCCCTGGCAGATGCTGGCGAGTGAGGTGGGTGTGACGCTCGATTTTGTCACATTAACCGACCAGGGAAAGTTGGACCAGGAATCGTATTCAACTCTACTGGAACGTGAACCGAGATTAGTTTCTTTCACACAGATGTCGAATATGCTGGGAACGATCAACCCGGTCGCTGAGATGACCGAGCAGGCGCATCGAGCGGGTGCGGTTGTGATCATCGATGCGGCGCAATCTGTGCCGCACATGCCTGTCGATGTGCAGGAGCTAGGCGTGGATTTCATGGTGTTCTCCGCGCATAAGATGCTAGGCCCGACAGGAATCGGCATTCTATATGGGCGCAAAGAATTGCTGCAGGAGATGCCGCCGTTCCTCGGCGGTGGGGATATGATCAAGCGAGTTCAGCTTGACGGCTTCACGATGAATGATCTGCCCTACAAATTCGAAGCCGGCACCCCCGCGATTGCCGAGGGAATCGGTTTTGGAGAGGCTGTAGACTACCTGGCGAACTTGGGAATGGAGGCAGTACATCAATACGAGCAGGCTTTGACAGCCTACGCACTCGAACGTCTGGAAGAAGTTCCAGGCATTCAAGTTTACGGTCCTGAGGCGGAAGACAAGGGCGGCGTGCTCTCCTTCATCTACAATGACATCCATACGCATGACGTAGCGCACATCCTGGATTCCTTCGGGATCGCGGTCCGCGCCGGCCATCACTGTGCTCAACCGGCTCACCAACATTTCGACATCGATGCTACCTCCCGCGCCTCTTTCTATATTTACAATGTGAAAGAAGAAGTTGACCAATTGATCGAGGGTCTTTACAAAGTGAAAGAGATCTTCGGCTAGCGAAAAAGGGATCGACGTCGTTTCGGGTTTTGACGGATCCAAGATTTCAGCAATTCAAATTTGGAGTAGGTAAGACGGATAATGGATGATTTCTATCGAGAATTGATCATAGACCGTTATAAAAACCCACAAATGCGGGGCGAACTCGATCCGCATGATTATTCGTACGAGGACGACAATCCACTGTGTGGGGATGAAATTCGCATCGACCTGCGGGTGGACGCAGATGGCCTCATTACCGAAGCGGCTTTCACGGGAAAAGGATGTGCGATTTCCCTGGCATCCGCTGATTTGCTCGTTGAATCCATCGTCGGCAAGACTCTCGATGAGATTAAGACGCTCTCGAAAGATGACATCACCGAGATGCTGGGTATCGAGTTAGGGCCCGTGCGGTTGAAGTGTGCGCTGCTCTCCTTGAAGGTTCTCAAAGCCGGGGTTTATGGTTTGGATGAGCTTGAAGAGGAGCTCATGATCTAAAGAATTTCAGTTGTTTTAAAGGCTGCGTTTTCTCTGAGGGGTGGATGTACAACTACAAGACCTATAAAGAAGAGGATATAGAATTCGTTTCAGTAGCCTCGGAAGATGAGGTCGGGAATGGAGAGCGGATTCTGCTCGAGATCGACGGGCAGGCGATTGCCTTATTCAACATCGCCGGGGAATTTTTCGCCATCGCCGATGTCTGTTCGCATGATGATGGTTCTGTGGCCGAGGGGAAGCTGGAAGCGTATGAGATTGTTTGCCCGCGGCACGGGGCGCATTTTGATTTACGAACGGGTAAGGCGCTGACGCTCCCCGCGGTCGTTGACATCTCTGCCTACCCGGTGAGGGTGGAGGATGGTGAGGTTTTAATCGGGCTGCCGGTGGGAGGATAGGGGGTGGCGTCGGATCATTTTTGAAATTTGTAGAGACGCCCCGCCGGGGTGTCTCTACGCGTTCAGGTGATTGTTGGGACGAATCCGTAAGTGTTCTGGAGATGAGTTCTTGGTTTTGTGGAGTCGGGAAGCTTTGCTTCCGATCGTAGGGACACGACATGCCGTGCCCCTACAGGTTGTGAACGCGGATTGACAACGGGCTGAAACATGAGTTGGCCCCTACAGGTTATGGATGCGGATTGACAACGAGCCGAGACGCGGGTCAGCCCCACGGTTGGGAAATGGAGATGATAAACTAGCGAATCTCGTTCACAGGTAACGGGAAATCGGTTATCATATCTCTTTGTGCGCCGTGACCGCGAAATTGGTGGACGCGGCGCGTTCTATATATGCAGTTATCCTAAACGAAAGAGGATTATCAACATGGCAGAAAAATGGGTTTACCTATTCGGTGACGTCGACCAAGCGGAGAAGAAAGCTGGTTCGTGGGAGGGCGTGCGCGCTCTCCTCGGAGGCAAAGGCGCCAATCTTGCGGATATGACCCGCATCGGCGTACCGGTCCCGCCGGGTTTCACCGTCACGACTGAGGCGTGCAACGCCTTTCTCGCGCATGAAAAAACTCTCCCGGATGGGCTGTGGGATCAAGTTTTGGAGGCGATCAAGGCGGTCGAGAAGAAGAGCGGTAAGGTCTTTGGCGATGCGAAGAATCCGCTCCTGGTGTCCTCCCGGTCGGGGGCGAAGTTCTCCATGCCGGGCATGATGGATACGGTCCTGAACCTGGGGATGAACGACAAGTCGGTGGAGGGTATGATCGAACTTACCGGCGATGCACGTTTCGTTTATGACTCCTACCGGCGGTTGGTCCAGATGTTTGGCTCGGTCGTTTTGGGAATAACGGATACGGCTTTTGAGGAGCCGATGGATGAATACAAGGAGGAGAGGGGACTCAAGTTGGATACGGAGCTCGAAGCCGAGGATTGGAAGACGATCACCGAGATGTTTAAGAAAGTGATCAAAAAGCATAAGGGCTTTGAATTTCCACAAGACCCCTACGAGCAGCTCCGTCTTTCTATCGAGGCAGTTTTTGGATCATGGTTCGGGAAGCGGGCTGTGGATTACCGCAACGCTGCGGGAATCAGCCACGATCTTGGCACCGGTGTGAACATCATGACGATGGTCTTCGGTAACATGGGCGATGATTCCGGAACGGGCGTCGCTTTCACTCGCGATCCTGCTACAGGCGAGAGTGTACTATACGGCGATTATCTGCTCAACGCGCAGGGTGAGGACGTTGTTGCCGGAATTCGCAACACGAAGCCGATTGCCGATCTGGAGAAAGATCTGCCCGAAGCTTATGCGACCTTTGTGGATATATGTGGAAAGCTAGAAGAACATTATAAAGAGATGCAGGACGTCGAGTTCACCATCGAGCGAGGAAAGTTCTGGATGTTGCAGACGCGGGATGGGAAGCGCACTGCGAATGCGGCAATGCGGATAGCGATTGATTTTGTTGATGAGGGCATGATCAGCAAGGAAGAAGCTGTGCTTCGGGTGACGCCGGATCAGGTCGATGCACTGCTGCACCCACAATACGATCATCAAGCGCAGGAGAGCGCCCGCGAGCAGGGCAAGTGCTTTGCGAGCGGCGTGAATGCATCACCGGGAGCGGCTGTCGGACAGGTGTATTTCGACGCCGATACCGCGGAATCCAAGGCGAAAGAGGAAGGGCAAGACGTGATCATGGTACGGCCCTTCACCAAGCCAGACGACGTTCACGGCATGCTGGCCTCGAAAGGCATTCTCACGAGCGAGGGCGGAGCCACCAGCCACGCGGCCGTTGTCGCCCGCCAATTTGGCATTCCCTGTATTGTTGGTGCGTCTGAGATCAAGCTTGATCTTAAGAAACGCAACTTCACGGCGAATGACATCACGGTTGAGGAAGGGGATTGGATTTCCGTCGACGGAACAACCGGCGATGTTTTCCTGGGGAAGCTCCCGACGACGATGCCTTCCTTCGATGAGCAGGAAGAGCTGCTCACGCTGCTCTCATGGGCGGATGAAATCACGGCCAGAGATGATGTGCGCGAAGGGCCAAAAGGATTCCCAACAACCGGTCTGCAGGTTTGGGCAAACGCCGATTATCCGGCAGACGCCCGGCGCGCGCGCGATTATGGCGCTCAGGGCATTGGACTCTGCCGCACGGAGCACATGTTCTTCGAGCAGGAGCGATTGCCGATCGTGCAGCGCATGATCTTGGCGGATAGTTCGGAAGACCGTACGAAGGAACTCGACAAACTACTGCCCTTCCAGCGCAGCGATTTCGACGGTCTTTTCGAGGCGATGACCGGGTTGCCTGTGATTGTCCGGCTGATAGACCCGCCTCTGCACGAGTTCCTACCCGAGTTGGTGGAGTTGGTTGAAGAGATCGCTACGATGCGGGCGAAGGGTGAGACGAAGGGTTTGAAGGAGAAGGAAGAACTGCTTGTCAGCGTGCAAAGTCTGCATGAATCGAATCCGATGATGGGGTTACGCGGTGTGCGCTTGAGCATCGTCATGCCCGAGATCGTCGAGATGCAGGTGCGGGCGATTTTCGAAGCGGCGGCGGATGTTAAGCTGAGGGGCTTCGATCCGCATCCGGAAGTGATGATTCCTCTGACGGGCCATATCAATGAGCTAACCGCGATCCAGCCACGGCTTAAAGAAATTGCCAGTGATGTTATGGAGAAGAAGGGGGTCGAGTTTGAGTACAAGTTCGGCACGATGATTGAGATCCCGCGAGCGGCGCTAACCGCCGAGGAGATCGCCAGCGTGGCTGAGTTC
Source organism: Anaerolineales bacterium (assembly GCA_004376465.1). Lineage (GTDB taxonomy): Bacteria > Chloroflexota > Anaerolineae > Anaerolineales > E44-bin32 > E44-bin32. The sequence continues at coordinate 28,520 of SOJU01000150.1, forward strand.
TTCTCCTACGGAACGAACGACCTGACGCAGATGACCTTCGGTTACAGCCGCGATGATGCTGAGCGCAATTTCCTGCTAACGTATGTCGAGCAGGGCATCCTGCCGGTGAACCCCTTCCAGAGCATCGATGCCGACGGCGTCGGGCGATTGATGGAGATGTGCACGGCGGAGGGACGCAAGACGCGCCCGGAGTTGGAAGTGGGGATCTGCGGAGAGCACGGCGGCGATCCAGATTCGATTAAGCTGTGCCACAAGTACGGCTTGAACTACGTGAGCTGCTCGCCGTTCCGCGTGCCGATTGCCCGCTTAGCAGCGGCGCATGCGGCGCTGGGGAAGTAAAATCCCCAGACCATCCAAATAGATAAACACTAGAGAGGCTGTCCTAGAAGGGGCAGCCTTTTTTTTCTTCTTTGCTACCGAACTGTCATTGCGAGGAGCCCGCTAGGGCGACGTGGCAATCTCCGCACAAGAATCGAGGAGATTGCTTCGCTCCGCTAGCAATGACATGTAAGTGGGGTGGATGAGGTTGCTTCGCTCCGCTCGCAAGGACGGGTTCCTGGCCAATGTCATTCTGAGCGACCGTAGGAAGCGAAGAATCTCGTTCCTTTCAGTAAGTACTCGTCAGATTAAAGAACGAGATGCTTCACTTCGTTCAGCATGACAGGTTCCTGCTTGCTGTCATTCCTTTGCCGTTTCACGGCTCGCTCGAAATGGCAAATCAAGGGTACGCCCGGAGCTGAACCTCCGGGCTCACAGCGAAAGGGTGCGCTGCACCCTCGTTGTCATCATGTAGAAAGCGTAGTACTTTTGTCGAGTGACACTTTTTAGTAAGGTGAATATACTGAATTTGTGTTTTTGTTGACGCAAAGCTCATGTTGGTGTCACAAAAGGGAGCCAACATCGTTATGTAGATGAAGAATCCCAAAAGGGACACTCTCACGAGATCGGAGGATTGACGATGAAATCGACGAAGGTTCTATACAGTTTACTTCCCCTCGCCGCTCTGGTGATTAGCAGCCTTGCCTGCAATTTACCGGGTTCTGAAGAAGCTGATCGTGATGTTGCTGTTCAAGCGACGATCAATGCCGTTGAAACGGAAAGGGCATTGTTGGAAGGTGAGGACGGGCCCCCGCCGGGACCGGTGGGGGAAGAACCGACGCCGACACCAACGCAAGAGCCTGCGGTTGAAGAACCTTCTCCTACACCGAAACCGACTTTCACGCCACTGCCAACGGCAACGGAGATCCCCTGCGATCGCGCTACCTTTGTTACGGATGTGACTGTCCCTGACGGTGCGGATTATGGGCCGTTTGACGTGTTCACTAAGACGTGGCGATTGAAAAACACAGGATCATGCACCTGGACTTCAGGCTACGACCTTGTTTTCGATCATGGTGACCCGATGGGAGCGCCTGCTGCTGTCCAGTTGACCAGTGGAACGGTCGGTCCAAATCAGACGGTGGATGTCTCCGTGCCGCTAACTGCGCCGGGAAGCGAAGGGGGTTATAAGGGTTACTTTAAGTTGCGCAATTCTCAGGGCGTGATATTCGGCATCGGAGCGGCGGGAAGCGTTGCTTTCTGGGTGGAGATCGAAGTGCTGGGACCACCTGAGCCAAACTTCACGGTTAGCTTTGTAAACATTGGCCTTTGTAATCCAATATTTGCAACTTTCAAGGTGATAAACAATGGTGACTTCGCTTTCGAATGGGCGCGGATAACGATTCAAGACCTGACCTCCAGCACAACTTTATATGGACCGGGCACGAACTCGGTACCTTTCTTAGCGTCCAGCAGCGATTGCCCGCCAGGGGCGAGCGCCATGGATCCAGGGCAGACCAGGTATATTGCTGCATCTATCGGCTCACCTGTGCCCAATGGGCATAATGCGCGTTTGACCTTAAAGCTCTGCACCGTGGACGGAGGGGGAGGGCAATGTGTTGAAAAAACCACTGATTTCGTGGTGCCCTGATCCTGGATAGCCCTTAGCGTTCACGAAACATCTCCCTGTGGGTTTTTCCTGCGGGGAGATTTGTATTAATGTGAATATTGGGAAAGTTACGGTTTAATGAGATTACCGTACTGAAGTCGCTCTTTTACGCCGTAAGCATGGAGAAATGACCCCACTTCATTTTAGTAGTTGGAAGGCGTGGGAATATTTTCTTCGCCGAACGATTTAAGTCTCTCGCCGACAGATCTATAACTCTCGCCGAATGATTGATTTCAAGGCCAAGGTTGCCCCCGGATCCCTCTGAGGAGGGCGGCGAATGAAGCGGGGAGGGCATCACTCGACGGGGGCATCAGGGTGATTTTCATTCCACTGACTGACCAGGTCGTTCGCTGTGGCTCCGATATTGGGCTTGTTGACGATATCAGTCGTCACGAAGCCGGGCTCATTCAATTTTCGGATGAGTTTCCGATCCACGCGCACGTTGAGGTGGAGTGATCCATCGATGTGAATCATTGGTGTGAAGGTTCCGATGTCATCAATCTTAACAGGCTGCCATCTTCTTACAAAGGAGAGGATGGCATCATGCAATTGGAAGAGGACGTTCTTGGTCTCACCCGCGTTAAGGCTGCTTTGACCGGAGATGTACTTACAAACTTTGTCTAACTCCGCACGGTTGTAAAGCTTGATGCGCGGTGTGTAGGCTTTGATTGCATTGATCCGTTTTACCATAATTCACCTCAGCTTGTCCATTTTGAAATGTCTGCACCGCTCGAGTCATCAATAGTAGGGGGTTTTGAGAGGGGATAATCGAGCGGGCTCCGCGCGGCGAGTGGGCCGCGCTTGAGCACGTGTGTGTATATCATCGTCGTTCGCAAGTCTTTGTGTCCCAGCAGCTCTTGGACGGTGCGGATATCGTGCCCGTCTTCGAGCAGGTGTGTGGCGAAGCTGTGGCGGAAAGTGTGAGGGGTAATGCGTTTTTGGATGCGGGTTAGTTTAACTGCTGATCGCAGTGACCTGCGGATGGCA
>SOJU01000157.1 GCA_004376465.1 Anaerolineales bacterium
GAAGTGGGGTGTGAGCCAGACCGCATCTACAGAATAGCGATGGAAACCCCCTCCTACTTGATCGTAGATCCCACCACGTGCCATACGTTCCAGTGTGAGTGTTGCCATCTCCAGAGCCAGTTTGTCCTGGTAGCGGTTGTGCCGTCTCAGAAGATTGTCAATTGCGCTTGACTGCGGGAATTTGGGAGCTCCACCCCAACCACCGTTCTCCCAATCGAATGAGCGAAACAAGTTCTCTGCTGCGCGATCAAGAATCTCCAGGTTCAATTCGTCGGCGCTTTCAGGGAGGTCTGGCTTGATGGAGATGCGGTCCGTTAGGTTCTCACCAAGTGAGACGAGCTGCTCGCGGTTGCTTTGCCACTCTGTATGAATGTGTTCCAGTACCTCGCCGAAGGAGGGGAGATTAAAACGGGGTTGCGGTGGGAAGTAAGTGCCTCCATAGAAAGGCTTGCCCTCTGGAGTAAGGAATACAGACATGGGCCATCCGCCCTGACCAGTCATGGCTACAACTGCATCCATATAAATTGTATCCACGTCAGGGCGCTCTTCCCGGTCGACTTTAACATTGATGAAGTATTTGTTCATTAATGCGGCAGTATTATCATCCTCGAAAGATTCATGTGCCATGACATGACACCAGTGACAGGCCGCATACCCTATGCTGAGGAAGATTGGCTTATCTTGTTTCTGAGCAGCTTGAAATGCTTCAGGTCCCCATGGGTACCAGTCCACCGGATTTTCTGCATGTTGTAGGAGATAAGGGGAAGTCTCATCTGCGAGTCGATTGGGCATTGGATAGCCTTTCTCATGTGGTCAAAACCGTGGAATCAATGTTCATCATCAAGCGAATCGCTATTATTTCTGCCTGCAAGACAGCTGAATTATAAAGTACTTGAGGAACAATTATGTAGCTCGGGGTTCGAAGTGTTTTTTCGACAGGAGTGATTATCGGGGTTTCCCAACAACCTTACTTCCCGGCAGGCTGTAATTTTGGACCGCATCTGCGCTGGGCGTTGATGAAGTGGTAGAATGGCGCGCATGAGAACCCGAGAATTACCTCTTATTGTGCGCTGGTTCCCAGCTATCCTGATGATGGGAGCGATCTTTTTCTTCTCCTCGCTCCCGGCCGGTCGGGTTCCATCTTTTGGTGAATGGGATATATTGATTAAAAAGGTCGGGCATGCAAGCGGGTATGCACTGCTTGGATTGGCCTACTATTTTGCACTCCCGCCGCGCCTTTCGAAGGGGTTCCGTTGGATTCTGGCGTTGTTTATGGCGATCTTGTTCGCATTAAGTGATGAGTTCCACCAATCCTTTGTCCAGGATCGCAACTCGAGCATCATTGATGTGGGCATTGATACCATCGGTGCTGCGATTGCCCTTACGTTTGCTGCCTTCTACTCATCAAACTCGAATTCGAGTTCCTCGATTTGATCCACCTGCCATCCGTTACCTCGGACTAGCTCGATATCGCCAAACATTTCCTCTTGACGCACTTCGATTTGGTCCTGCTTAATTAACTCCAGGACCGCAAGGAAAGACACCACAATCTCTAAACGCGAGCGCGCAGTTTTTATCAATTTACGGAAAGAAAGCTGGCCAACATCTTTGAGAGAATAGATGATGCTCATAATCTTGTCTCTCACGCGCACACGCGGCGTTGAGACATTTTCTTCAAGCGTAGGTATCTTGTGGACATTCTTCAGTACTTCGAGCATCGCCTGATGCAGATCATCAAGTTGGAATTCCTGCATGTCGATTTTCGGATCGATGACGGGCGGAGGGGCGAGCCGAATGTATGAGCGCAGCCCTGCACCTTCACGTTCGGAGAGAAGGATCGCAACCTGCTTGTATTTCTTGTATGCCACAAGTAACCGCGCTAGCGCATCCCCGGGGTCTTCCTCACCGGGCTCACGCAAAGGCGGTCTCGGGAGCAGTACTTCGGATTTGATTTGGAGCAAACGCGCGGCCATGACTAAGAAGGATGCAAGGTCTTCCAGTTGACGATCCTGAATCTGCCTTATGTAGACCAGATATTGGTCAGTGACTTCCGCGAGCGAGACTTTGGTGATATCCAACTCTGCGTGTTCGATCAGGTTGAGGAGCAAGTCAAGCGGACCTTCGTAAACGGGGAGTTGGATCGTATAGATGGGATGTGAGAGCATCGATCAGACCAGGGCGATGATTAGGCTTGCGACGGCGACGATGGCTAAGAAAATCCCTAAACCGATTCTGACGTAGTGGAAAAGTTGACGATCGGCTTCTTCCTGCATTAATGCGGCTTCGCGCTCGGCTGTCTTGCGCTTACGATCGATTTCGAGAAAAACCTCCATCCGCACTTCCGACGCGTCCGCCTCGGCTGCTTTCAACGTATTGGCCTGATCGCGAGCTTGATCCAGGCGCCATGAGCGGGTTGACTTACTATGTCGGGATACGACTCTGCTGAAGATGGTGAGCGGTTCCTGGCAGGTTTCACATTTAGCAGCTTCGAGCGGGTTTTGCTTTCCGCAAGCAGAGCATACAAGTTTGCCATCTAGTATGCTGGCGCGGCAATGCTGGCATTTATAGGCAGATGGTCCGCTTTCGACCAGCTTTTCTTCTGAACAAATGGGGCATTCGTAGGTTGGCATAGGCTCTTGAGCTTTCGAAGGATGGCTATCTGGATTATAACACCCATCGAATCGAGGGTCTGCATTTCTTTCGTCAGAATGTAACTATTTTTGTGGTTTTGAATCTAACCTATAGTGGGGAATTGATGGTTATAATTCCCGGTGAGATTATTCATGAGGAGTATAAAATGATTGAAGAACCGATAAATGTTGCCGATGATACTTTTGAGAAGACTGTTCTGCAGTCTGAGCTCCCTGTTATCGTAGACTTTTGGGCGCCATGGTGTGGTCCGTGCAAAATGGTAGGACCAATCTTGGAGACGATTGCGAAGGACTATGCTGGTAAGCTCATCGTAGCAAAAGTAAACACCGATGAAAATCCGAAGTGGGCGATGGAATATGGCGTACAGGGGATTCCAACGATGCTTCTTATCACTGACGGAAACGTTGTGCACCAGCAAGTTGGCGCAGTCCCCGAGCCCTTCTTGAAGGAAATGGTTGACACTTTCCTAGAGACGACTGGATCTGAGTGATTTAAACGACTAACCATCATCATCGCAATGCATCTCAAAGCCCTGTAATAAAGAGAAACGACCTGAAGACTAATTAGCTTCTTCAGGTCGTATTTTTACGAGGTTATCCGCAGCGTCTAGTTGTGATCTCTAGATGAAGTTCCCCATATCAACCCCTCAATTTTACGTCTAATGCGTCGTATGAATGACCTGACACGTGCCAGGAGCACGAGGATAGCACGACGTCGGCGTGCGGCGCGCGAGATCTTGGGTTCTGGGATGACCCATTCGACAGTCAGAGCGCCCCAAGTGAGACCAGCACCGAAGCCAACCAGAACCAGGTGATCACCGTCTTGAATCCTTCCACTTTGCAGGGCTTCGCAAGCGGCAATGGGGATGGATGCTGCTGAAGTATTACCATAACGGCTAAGGTTAATTACGAATTTATCTAACGGCATTCTCAATCCGCGAGCTGCGGCTTCAATGATGCGCATGTTCGCTTGATGAGGGATCACCCAGGTTACATCGTCTAGATCCCATCCGGCTAGCGAGACTGCTTCGCGCGTGGCTGACGCCATCACGCGCGTAGCGAAGCGGAAAACCTCGCGACCATTCATTTGGATTGTATGCTGTTTGTTATCGACGGTATCATGAGTGGCGGGAAACTTGCTTCCCCCGGCAGGGATCGAGAGCAAACTTTCACCGGATCCATCAGAACGCATAATGCAGGTGAGAACACCACCAGGTGTATCGCTGGCCTGCAGGACGAAGGCACCCGCGCCATCACCAAAAAGGATGCATGTATCCCTGTCCTCCCAGTTGGTGAAACGGGAGAGCGTTTCGGATCCTATCAAAAGAGCATTCTCAATCGAACCTGTCCGAATTGCTTGCGCAGCCATATTTACAGCATAGATGAATCCCGTGCACGCCGCGGAGAGATCGAACGCGCCGGCGTGAGTAGCTCCAATTTTGTCTTGAACAATGCAAGCTGTCGAAGGGAAGATGTACTCAGGCGAAGATGTGGCGACAATGATGAGATCGATGTCTTTGGCGCTGATGTCCGTTGACTCTAGCGCTCGGAGGGCTGCATCAACTGCAAGCGTCGCTGTGGATTCCTCTGGCTCAGCGATGTGACGTTCGCTGATTCCCGTCCGGGAGAGTATCCATTCGTCATTTGTATCGACCATCTTGGCAAGATCGTCGTTGGTTAGAACTCGATCTGGCGCTGCCATTCCCCAGCCGGTGACGTGTGCAAACCTAGTCATAAGGCATCAAAACCTTTCTATACCTTCCCAAATATTAGACAAGCGTTATGTCCACCAAACCCGAATGAGTTCGTCATCACATATGTTAATTCCTGCTGGCGTGCCTCGTTGGGTACATAGTCCAGATCGCATTCTGGATCGGGGGTTTGGTAGTTGATGGTGGGTGGGATTACATTATTCTGCAAAGCCAAGACACAGAAAATGGATTCCATCGCTCCAGCCGCGCCGAGCAAATGACCGGTCATGGACTTCGTTGATGAGACCGCAAGACGATACGCATGTTCACCAAACGTAGCTTTTATCGCCTGTGTCTCGCTGACATCGTTGAGTTTGGTGCTTGTCCCATGGGCATTGATGTAGTCGATTTTTTCAGGTGCTAAGCCTGCATTTGCGAGCGCGTTACGCATGCAGGTCTCTGCGCCTGCACCATTCGCGGCTGGGGCAGTTATATGGAACGCGTCGCTTGTGGCGCTGTATCCAAGTACCTCTGCCAGGATTTCCGCACCACGCGCATGGGCCATTTCATAAGACTCTAGAACCACGCAGGCGGCACCCTCGCCCATGATGAATCCATTCCGCTCAAGGTCGAAGGGTCGGCATGCTTTCTTAGGGGCATCGTTGCGGGTGGAGATCGCTTTCATTGAGTTGAACCCGGCGAGCGCGACAGGGACGATCGCTGCCTCTGCTCCACCGGCGAGGATGGCATCAGCCGCACCTCTCCTAATCATCTCTACTGCTTCTCCAATTGCATTCGCGCTGGAAGCGCATGCGGTCACGACCGTCATGTTCGGACCTCGCAAGCCGTGGGCAATGGCAATGTGCCCTGGTGCTGAGTCGGGGAGCATCATGGGGATCATGTGAGGGCTCACCCGCTTGGGTCCACTATCGAGGTACTTCCAACTTGCATTGACAATAGTGCTAACCCCGCCAATACCGCTTCCAATGATTACGCCGATCCGGTCGCGATTTCCGTCATCAATGGATAATCCAGAATCTTGGATTGCTTGCGCAGCCGCTTCTAATGCGAATTGTGTGAAACGGTCCGTACGCCGAGCCAGGCGGTTGCCGATTGATTGAGTCGGGTCAAACCCCTTGACCTCAGCGGCGATGCGAGTTCGGAAGTCTGTAGTATCGAAGTGGGTTATTAACCCAACCCCCGACTCGCCGGCGAGCGCCGCTCTCCAGGTACTCTGGATGTCATTACCGAGCGGACTGATACATCCCAATCCCGTGATAACCACACGTCTGCGAGACACGTCACCCTCCTAATCGATGGTTGCTTTACTTCCCCTCTGTCTACATAACACGATTTGCCGAGTTTAGGTGCGCTCAGAATAAATGACCCTATGCTAAAATCTGCTACGGACACACATCGATTCGAAGATTGGCTAGATAATGTTTTTCGTCTACGCGAGATCCCACAAGAAGTGAGGTTCAAGGAAGATCATGCTATTAGTGACCGGAGGAACAACTTTTATCGGCAGAGCGGTCCTGAGAAACCTGTCGACATATGGTTATTCAATCCGTACGCTCCTCGAGCCTGCCATAGAATCCCCTCTGCTGCCTCCGGGCGTAAGCGTGGATGTCGCGCTTTCATCACTTGACGATGAGCGGGGGATCCGAGCAGCGATGGTGGATGTCTCCGCCGTGATCCACCTCGCCGGGACAGGATTAGGTCACACCTTTGATGACCCTGAGATCGTTGACGCCGAAGGGACGAGGGTGCTTGTTAAAGCTGCAGAAGAGGCCGGTGTTGAACGCTTCATCTATCTGAGCACATTAGGAGCAGATCCCGCCTCGGCGTATCCTCAGATTCGTGCTAAGGCAATTGCAGAAAGCCACATCCGAAATTCGAGTTTAGCTTACACGATCTTGCGTTCGGCGGTCCTCTTTGGCCCCGATGACAGCTTAACAACCTCATTGGCGATGCTCATGGCTGGCTCGCTATTGTTCTTCCCCATTCCGGGCGATGGCTCGACTGTTCTGCAGCCTTTATGGGTTGAAGATCTCGCCACTTGCATTGGTTGGAGTTTAGATGAGGAGGAAACAAAGGGTGGCACATTCGAACTCGGCGGTCCTGAGTACTTTACGCTTCGACAGATCGTTACAATGGTCATGCGCGCAGCAAGTATCACCCGCATCATTATTCCAACACGCCCACCGTATTTACGAGGGGTTTCCTGGTTGATGGAGAGAACTCTGCGATATTCTCCGGCCTCAACAAATTTGCTGGATTATCTTGCTGTGAACCGGACGACAGATTTGGACACCCTTCCACGATTATTCGGGCTTGCACCGACTCGAATGGAGGATCGTCTAGACCACCTCCGTGAGAAGAATTGGGGCTGGGAACTGCTGCGACGGCAGTTTTCTAAGAGGTGAAGTAGAGAGATGAAAGACGGGATTGAGATACGGTCGATATTCTTGTACGAAGAAATGTTGCAAGCGGAAGATTTACAGCGAATCGTATGGTCGGGAAGTGAGACTGATATTGTGCCTGCTCATCTTTCACTGGCAATCAGCCACAATGGCGGTGTCATGCTGGGGGCTTTTGATCAAGGCAAATTGGTTGGCTACCTTTTGGGGTTTCTAGGCACTGATTCGGCGAGCCCGGATCGCATTGCGATGACGCGCTTGAAACATTGGTCGCACCAGGTAGGCGTGCACCCTGCTTACCGAGATCGCGGTATCGGTTATGCGTTGAAGCAGGCTCAACGGGAAGTGGTTCTCAAGCAGGGAATTCGCCTGGTTACCTGGACGTACGACCCGCTGCTCTCTCGAAACGCGTATTTGAATATTCGACGGCTTGGTGCCGTATGTGATACATACCTGAAGCGTGCCTACGGAGAGATGCGCGATGCATTGAACACAGGCGTAGAATCTGATCGATTTCAGGTGGATTGGTGGGTAACCTCTCCCCGTGTTTCCTCTCGTTTTGAAAAGGCGCGAAAGCCACTCAACATGGCACACTATCTCGATGCTGGCGCGGAGAAAGTGAACCCTTCGATTCTGGATGATGCGGGGCACCTGCACCCTGGCGAGGCAATCTATGCTCCCGAAGGGGTGATCACATTGGTTGAGATTCCGCCTGATTTTCACGCACTGAAGCAATCCGATCTAGGTGTCGCCAAGAGTTGGCGGGAGCACTCACGGGAGGTCTTCACATCCTTGTTTGCTGCGGGTTATCTTGTTACGGATTTCCTGTTCCTCAAGGATGAGGAGCCGCCTAGATCTTACTATGTGCTCACGCATGGAGAAGGGAAGCTAGGTTAATGCAAATCGAACGCATCGAGTTACATCACGTCAGAATGAGATTAAAGAACACCTTCATCACATCCTTTGGGGAAGAACTCAATCGAGAATGTCTTCTGGTGAGAGTTTACTCAGAAGGGTTAGACGGGTGGGGTGAGTGTGTCGCAACCCGTGTGCCCGGATTTTCTTATGAGACTGTGGAAACTGCCTGGCATATCCTGCGGGATTTCTTCATCCCGGCCATCCTCAATAGACCGATTTCACACCCACGTGAGCTAAAGCAGCATTTACAGGCTTACAAAGGGCATCCACTCGCTCGTGCAGGGCTTGAAATGGCATTGTGGGATATTCTAGGCAAGCTTGATGGGAAATGCCTTAGAGAGCTTTTTGGAGGAGAGAAACACAGCGTGCCCGTAGGTGTATCGGTCGGAATCCAGGAGAACCCGGAGGCGATGATCGCGAAGGTGGGAGAGTATTTGCAGCTTGGGTATGGGAGGATCAAGATTAAAATTAAACCCGGTGCAGATCTGGAGGTTGCAAAAGCAGTCCGAGATCGATACCCCGATATTAATCTCCAGGTCGACGCGAACGCGGCGTATGCGTTAAGTGATGCGCCGCTATTTAAGGATTTAGACTCACTAGCGCTGTCGATGATCGAACAACCTTTGGCAGAGGATGATCTAATCGATCATGCTGCGCTGCAGGCGCAAATCAAAACCCCCCTTTGCCTGGACGAGTCAATTCGCAATCAGCACCATGCGGGGCAGGCAATCGCCCTCGAAGCATGTCGGGTGATCAACATCAAATCCGGCCGTGTCGGTGGGTTAACAGAGGCGATCGCAATTCATGATCGTTGTGTCAGGGAAGGGATTCCTGTTTGGTGTGGAGGCATGTTGGAGACGGGAATTGGCCGCGCAGCTAATCTTGCGCTCGCCTCACTTCCCGGATTTACGCTTCCAGGCGACATCTCAGCAAGTGACCGCTACTACGACCCTGATATCGCTGAGCCGCGCTTCACGCTCAATCCGGACAGCACGATTGATGTGCCCGATAAGCCCGGGTTGGGCGTGGATGTTCTCGACGAGGAGCTGGAGAGGGTGACCTTGAAGGTGGATGTGCTGACGTAGATGATGTGCGTGGAGAATCCAACCATAGAATGGATGAATCGCTTTTTTCCTTTTCTTCCCCCTAAATC
>SOJU01000175.1 GCA_004376465.1 Anaerolineales bacterium
GCCTTACCGAACAATCTCCCCTCTCAATTGACCACCTTCGTTGGACGGGATGATGAGATCGCCCGCGTCAAGGAATTGCTGCGTGAGGCTAGACTGGTTACGCTGGTTGGTCCTGGGGGGACCGGGAAGACCCGACTCTCCTTGCAGGTCGCCGCTGATTTAGTGGAGACCTTCCCACAGGGTGTGTGGTTCGTCGAATTGACAGCAGTAGAGTCACCTGACGAGATGGTTCCCGCCATTGCCGAGGCGCTGCGATTTAATATCAGTACCATTGCCTCCCAATTGTCGCCAAAGCATCAGCTGATGGACTATCTCACACAACGCTCCTGCTTGCTGGTGATGGACAATTTTGAACATTTGATTGAAGGCGCTGGGCTGATCACCGAGCTGATGCAGCATGCCCCCGGTGTTCGCTTCCTTGTCACTTCACGCGAACGTTTGAATTTACGCGAGGAATGGACCTTTGACCTAGGCGGGATGAGCTACCCGCAAAATGGACGAGACAGCAAGAAAGTTTACAGCGGGCTGCATTTGTTCAACGACCGCGCACAACAAGTCGATGACGAGTTTGTACTCTCCAAAACTGTGGAGCCGCATGCGGTACGCATCTGTCAACTTATGGATGGTTCACCTCTGGGCATCGAACTAGCAGCAGCCTGGGTGGCCACGCTGCCCTGCAGTGAAATCGTACGCGAGATCGAGAAGAACCTGGATTTTGTGGTCAGTACGATGCGTGATATTCCGCAAAGACATCGAAGCTTGCGAGCGGTTTTTGAGCACTCCTGGCGGTTGCTCAGTGAAGAGCAGAGAGTGGGCTTTCAACGGCTTTCCGTATTCCGCGGAGGGTTTTCTCGTCAGGCAGCTGAAGAGGTTGCAGGTGTGAACTTGCCAGTGCTGGCGGAGTTCATGAGTAAATCACTCATACGGCAGAGCGGTGAAGGTCGCTATGATGTCCATGGACTGCTACGACAGTACGCCCAGGAACAGCTAAACCTTAATAGCGAAGAACAATCAGCTATCAAAGAAAGACATAGTCGTTACTTCGCTTGTTTTTTGCAAGAGCGCAGAGATGCACTCGACCGAGAGCAAATGCCTCAAATCAGGGATGAGATACGACCGGACATCAGCAATCTCAAAGAGGCAGTCAACCATGCTTTTAGGATTTGGGAGGAAGTCGAGGCGCTTGGATTCATGCGAGATTTCTGCGCTTTCTACCGGGCCACAAATTACCACGAAGGTCTAGATGTTCTTCGAAAGATCTCCCGCGGCTTGAGGGATGATGGCATTAAGATAGAACTCGGCTCTCCACGGGCCACGGTGCTGCTCGGAATCACTGCCTTCGAATGCGCATTTGAGAGTTCTCTGGGATCAACAGAACATGAGGACCTGGCAGAGAAAATTCTCCCAATCCTGCGCGAATCAGAACTAACCTATGAGTTGGCGATTTGCCTGCTTGCTTTGGGTTGTTATCGTATTTTGGGTAGTGATTATTCCGAAGCAATCGATTACCTAACTGAATCAACCTCCTTATTAGAGACATTTAACGACCTCTTTGGGTTGGCGACAAGTTTGTCCTGGTTGGGTTGGACGTTCTATGAGATGGGCGACAACGATCGAGCCGGGAAGATCTTCCAGGAAGCGTATGCGCTTTGCAAGCGTGAACACTCCAGTTTGGGTCAGGCTTACACCTTGAGCAAACTTGGCACATGGGCTGATGCGCGCCATGAGTTTGAAAAGGCATTGGGATATCACCAGAAAGCTCAGGCCATATTCATCGAGTTCAATGATGTCGCCGGACAGGGTTATGCTCTAAGCCGCATGAGTCTCAGCGCATGGGGAATGGGAGATTTCAAAGGTGCATTAAGTTTTGGCAACACTGGACTAGAGCGATTCGAATCGATCGGACACCGCTGGGGCATCAATACTTCCTGCTGCCGCATCGGATTTGCTGAAGTGGGCTTGGGGAAATTTGAAAGCGCCGAATCACACTTCAGACGCGCACTGGAGCTGGCAACCGAGAATCAATTCCCAGCAATCGTCAGCTACGCCATAATCGGCATTGCTGCGGTGTGGAACCACCAGAAACACTATGCAGGTGCCGCGCAGTTGCTCGGTTTTGCGAAGTCCCAGAAGACGACGCCCGCACTTTATAAGTATCTGGCAGATCTTGAGATCGCGAAGCTCGAAGCAGATCTATCCCCTGAACAGCTTCAAGTTGGATTATCGAAGGGCTCGAAGACCGATTTTGAACAACTTGTCCGTGCTGTTCAACTCGAAAAGATTTGAACGACCTGAAGCACAATAAGGGTGAAAAACCTCTATATATAAAATGAGCCAATCCTTGGGGGCTCAATCAAGCGATGCTCTTTCGTGGAGGCGAGAAGGATGAGCTTTTTTCTATTGCACTGTTTGAATTGTTATTGCGACCCTAATCATGTACTATGGGTTCTGGGGGGAG
>SOJU01000056.1 GCA_004376465.1 Anaerolineales bacterium
CGATGGAATGTGAAACGCAGCTTGTCACTCAGAAAGGATGCGAGAAAGGCAACTAAAAGAAGCCGAAGAGGTTCTGATGGCTGGAGATAAACCCCGCAACAGCCGAGCCAGAGTCTGGGCTCACCTCCAGTAGGATGGGTGCCAAAAAACAGTGTTATTACCATCAGCACCAAGCCCACGCTCATCCATACATACCGGTAGCGCCGCAGCCATGACAGATGCCTATCCCCATGGATGACTGCATAGAGGACGGTGATACCAACGATGAACCAGCCCGTCTGCCGAAGGCCGAAGCTTGGAAATAGCCGCCAAATTGCGAGCAAGCCCCAGCCAGTGAGTAGAAAAGCCGTTGGCAGTAAGATGGGATCGCGCTCAGGATTCGTGCGTTGGAGCGCCCGACGTATGAGCCAAAAACCAAAAATCCAAACGGGAAGAACGAGAAAATGGCTCCAGCGATCCCCAAAAGCCGCCCATTGATCTAGGCGGGCTGCAGTTGCGAAAGACAATGCAAAAGCAGTGAGGAGCAAAAAGAGGAACGCGAGGCTTCCTAGGAATACCTCGCGCTCCTCGCTTGTTCGTTCTCGATTAGTTAAGATATCGATCCACAAGGAGAGAGTACCTCTTACGCACCGTTTCTGAAATGATGTCCGGGTTAGTAGCAATTGCATCTTCTAGCGCTGTGTTACATTCGCAACCCACCTCTGCAGGGAGTTCTGCAACAAGATGCGCGATTACTTCTTGGGCGAGGTTGGTATTTTTCTTGGCGGTTTGGAATACCATTTCCACGGTGACTGGCTCCTCGGCTTGATGCCAGACATCATAATCTGTGACATGCGCCATCACGGCGTAGCACATTTCAGCCTCCCTGGCGAGGAAAGATTCAGGAGAAGTCGTCATCCCAATAATGGACATTCCCCAGGCACGATAAATATTGGATTCTGCACGGGTGGAGAAACGTGGTCCTTCGATCGTGATGTAGCATCCTCCACGATGAACGCTCCCGCCTACTTCCTCAGTGCTGGAAGCAAGAGTCTCGGAGAGATCAGGGCAAAATGGGTCTGCGACACTGATATGGGTCACTAAACCGCTCTCGAAGAACGAGCGCGTCCTAGAAACTGTATGGTCGTAGAGCTGGTCCGGGATGACAATCTCGCCCGGCACGTAATCCTCACGCAGCGATCCGCAGGCGCTGATCGCAAGAACGCGCTCCACACCGAACATTTTCAGGGCATATATATTCGCGCGGTAATTCACGGAAGTCGGGGGATAGATATGCCCTATCCCGTGGCGGGCTAAGAAGACTACTTTTCGACCATTTAACTTGCCTATAGTAAGCGGCGAACTAGGTTCACCAAAGGGTGTCGAGACCTCTTGCATCTCTACGTCAGTCAGACCTGGCATGTTATATAAGCCGGACCCACCAATCACACCGAGAACAGGTTTTTCATCCATAATCTCTCTCTGGTTTCTTGTTATCTTAGCATAGGCTCGAGTTAATAATCTCCACTTTCATGAACCCGTTGCCTTGTAGTGTTTATGGCTATACGTATTTTCTTGGATCACGTGAAGAACGTTGCAACAAAAAGATGTTCACTTCAATTATTCCAAGTCATCTTCAATAACGGGTGCTTCCATTCGGAATTCAACTCTTCCGAAGGCAATCTGGTCGCCATAGGTGAGGACTAACGGTCCTTCGAGCGCTATACCGTTGACTGCCGTTCCATTCCGCGAGCCTAAATCCTCCAACCACCATTGTCCCTCGTGAAAAGATAATAGTGCATGATGAGCAGAAGCTGTTTCATCCTGAAGCACCAATGAATTATCGGCGGCTCGACCAATCCGATTATTTGCGATGAGAGAGTGTCTTACATCGACATTCGAACCGTCAGCTAATACAAGAACTGCAGGAGGGTAGTGTATTTCAGATACTCGATGGGATTGTATCTCCTTCCAAAGAAAGAGAAGGATCGTGCCCAAAAAAGCGTAGAGGATTAGACCCAAGAAAACCCGGATCACAAGTAGTACTAACCCTGGAGTCATTCCTGCTGTTTTTTCTTCTTGGGGATCACTCGGGTTCGTTGGTCACCGGAAGGACGCGGTGGGAATGGAGGTGAATAAGCTGGCGTTTCACCGGGCGGTCCTCCAGGGTCCTCTCCGTATACGAGCCGGTTTCCCGCCAAGTTGATTACATCTCCCGACTTAAGGACATGATGCTTAATTGCACGCCCGTTGATCACGGTGCCCGCGGAGGATCCTAGATCAAATGCTTCAAACCGCCCTTCTCTTGCTCGAATTTGAGAATGAGTCCTCGAGATTCGCGGGTCATCGATGATGAGTTGATTGTCCAACCGGCGGCCGATGTTTACAACAGGTCGATCCAGGGGAAAGTGGCGATCCCCATTGACAATCAAGTACGCACCCTTAGGGAGGACACCCGGATTGGTCTTGGGTTCACTCTGCATGGCTTGTGTGAACTCAAGCGGGCTTGTGCTATGCCAGGCGACAACCCTCACCTCTTTCGGTCCTAAAGTAGGATCGACGGAGATCGTCACAATCGGTTCGCGAAAGACCAGGTAATCACAATCCCGCGCAACCTGTAGAAGTCCTTTCGAGAAACTATCCTGCAGGTGTGGCGCTTGATCAAGAATCGCCTGCGCATCATCAGGGTTCAGCGAAAGCGCGTACTGATCGGGAACGAAGGGTTTGCCATCTTCCGTCCTGCGGATACCCTCATCCATCGCTCGTGAGAGCTGGGTGGCGACCAGCGCAGGCGAAAACTGAACCCCGAGTAATTTTCCCAGGGCTCCCTCGACGAATCTCTCAATTTGTGACTCGATATGGTCGATTGGATTAGCCACGTTAGCTGAGTCTCTTAACTGGAAAATTAGCCATTCTGCGTGCAATCATAGCACAAATATTAGATACGATTTATTCGTTCTCGTCAGGGGAGTCGGAATTAAGTTTTCTCAATTGTGTCGTGATCCTAAAATCCAAGGGGGTTATGCGATCATCCGTAGGCTCTGCCGCAGGCAACGGCTTGTAAGGCGGTGTCACTTCTGGTGGACCACTAGGATCTTCTCCGTAGATCAATTCTACAGTTGCTACAATAATTACATCCCCCGGTTGGAGCGAATGGTCCTTGACCTTAACCCCGTTCACGTAGGTTCCGGCTGAGGAATTGAGATCATGGAGAATAAATTTGCCGCGGTTGGCTAGCAGCTGCAAATGTTGTCTTGAAACTCGAGGATCATCGAGCACCAGATCATTGTCCAACCGACGACCAATTTTAATCAACGGTGCTGATAGCGGGAAATGCCGCCTGCCTTCGACGACGATAAAAGCGCCTGCCGGGGGTCTATCGGTATCGTACTCCTCGATTGGTGTGATCTCGCCTTGAATATCTAATGGATTACTGCTGTGCCAACCGATGACGCGAACCCCATCATGAGGAAGAGTAGGGTCCGTTGCAAGCGTGAAATGTACTTCTCGTGCAAACAGAAAGCCCGCATCCTGCAGAGCTTGCCTAAAGTCCCGGGATATATCCATTTGAAGATCGTCCGGCAATTGACCAATTTGTCGTAAACCTTCCGGGTGGACGCTCAAAGTGAATTGATCAGGGGCAAATTCACGCCCGTTAGAATCAACGCGCGCGGCCCCAATCGCCTCTTTTGCAAATTGGTGGCTAAACTTTTCCAGAGGGAGATCTCTAAGATCGAGATGCCCAAAGGATTTCTTAAGCGTTTTCTCTATCGCTCTTTCAATTTGAATTAATCGATCGTCCATTCTTATGATTATACATAGCGACTGTTCGCCGCTAAAAGGGCAATTCGTACTATATACTAGAGATGTGATGCAGCCCGCATTCGAAGAGATCGAACATACTGCCGATTGGGCATTGCGTGTTCGCGGCGATAGTCTAACCGATCTGTTCCGCAACGCCGCCTTTGGCATGCTTTCATTGCTAGGCATTGAATCTGTCCCCGGAAATTCGGAAAGTCGCTATTTCGAACTGAAGGCGGAAGACACCGAGACATTGCTGGTTTCCTGGCTGGAAGAGCTGCTCTTCCCACTCGAGGTTGAAAATGCTGCAGTTGTCGATTTCCAGGTTGAAGTTCTAGAAAAAGCACAATTAAAGGCAACGATCAAGTTAAAGAAAATCGCATCGATAAAGAAGGAGATCAAAGCCGTTACGTTTAACGAACTTGATATTCGTACCGTAGAATCCGGTTATGAGACGATTATCGTCTTTGATGTTTAGGCTTAGGAGATGGCGATAATGGTAGAGAAGAAAGATCTAATACAAATCACGGATGTCACCTGGGAAATCCCCACCTCTTATCGAGAGGATATGCGCGTTCCAGTGCGGATTTTCGCGGATGAAGCTTTAATCGATGCCGCACTAGGCGATAAATCCTTCGATCAGGCGGTTAACACCTCGACACTCCCAGGGCTTGTGAGTCCCGTCGTCGTTATGCCAGACGTTCACCAAGGTTACGGTTTTCCAATCGGTGGCGTTGCCGCGAGCAGGTATCCAGATGGCATCATCTCCCCAGGCGCGATCGGCTACGACATCAATTGCGGTGTGAGGCTGCTCGCGAGTGGAATTTCGTTCGCCGATGTAAAGAGAGAACTCACCCATCTCGCTTTAGCTCTCGATGCTAATTGTCCAAGCGGGGTCGGCGTCGGTGGAAGCGTGCGGCTCACCACCAAGGAATTGGATAAGGTATGCCGACAGGGTAGCGCCTGGGCGTTGAAAAACAATTACGCCCGCAGGGATGATCTCGAGCGAACAGAAGAGCAAGGTCAGATTCACGGCGCTGATCCTTCCAGTATTAGCTCTCGCGCAAAGCAGCGCGGCAAGGGTCAACTCGGAACATTAGGAGCAGGCAATCACTTCATCGAGATCGATGTCGTTGACGAGATCTTCCATGAAGCAGCCGCGGAAGCTATGGGGCTGGCGGAAGGGTTGCTCACCGTCCAGATCCACTGCGGCTCGCGTGGGTTTGGACACCAGATCTGCTCCGATTACGTCCGCGAATTTCAGAGCGCTGTAAAGCGCTATGGGATCAAACTGCCTGATCGCGAACTGGTATGTGCGCCTCTGAATTCCCCTGAGGGTAAGCGATACAAAGCGGCGATGGCATGCGCAGCAAACTACGCTTTTTGCAATCGACAAGTACTGGCGCATCATGTCCGCCGCTCTTTTGAGCAAGTGCTGGCGGGCAGAGTGCCAGATTGGGACCTTCACCAGGTTTACGACATCGCCCATAATATGGGGAAGACCGAAACCCATGTCGTCGATGGGGAAAAAGTACGTGTTTGTGTGCACCGCAAAGGGGCAACTCGTGCTTTCGGTCCCGGATTCGAGGGGCTGCCAGAGGTTTACCGACCCTTCGGTCAGCCTGTCCTGGTCCCCGGCAGCATGGGGACTGCATCCTGGGTTCTGCTGGGAACAGAGGAGAGCATGACGAAGTCGTTTGGATCGTCTTGCCACGGCGCTGGACGAGTGATGAGCCGCAGACAGGCAAAACGGGAAATTTGGGGGCAAGACCTTCGAGAAGAGCTAGAGGCGCAGGGCATCATCATTCGCGCGGGCTCCATGCCCGGTCTGGCAGAAGAAGCGCCAAAAGCTTACAAGGACGTGGATGCTGTAGTCGAAGTAGTCGTCCGTGCAGGTATCGCCGCCAAAGTCGCTCGCCTTCGACCCGTCGTGGTGATCAAGGGGTGAGGTAATATTTCATCTCTTCGAGAAACACAAAAGGGGCAGGCCCGTACTTATTTTGGCCTGCCCCTTCTCGTAATCCACTCTGGTTATTCTGGCATTAGTCTCAGGAAACGGCGTTTCCCAACCTTCAGAACTGCAGGCTGTTTTACATCGAGAGCCATGTTCGCATCATCGAGCACTTCTCCATCCAGTCGGACACCATTCTGTTTGATCAAACGTCTGGCTTCACTCCTGCTGCTCACCAGTCCGGATTCCACCATGACATCAACAATGGTTCGTTCAGGTCCGATGCTGTACTCTGGCATCTCCTCTGGATCCTCATGCTCTTGGAAAACTCGGCGGAAAGCTGCTTCGGAAGGCTCAACAGCTTCGTCCCCTTGGTAAATGGCGACGATCTCACGCGCCAGGCGCATTTTCACATCGCGCGGATGCAGCTTACTCTCGCCTAATTCCAGTTCGATTTCGGCGATCTCATCCGGACTGAAGCGCGTCACCAAACGGAAATAATTCATCATCGCCGAATCAGGGAGCGACATCACCTTTCCATACATCTCCTCGGGAGTTTCATCGATTCCGATGTAGTTCCCCGTGCTCTTCGCCATCCGCATATGCCCATCTGTACCTACGAGTACAGGCGTGGTTAATGCGACTTGAGGGCGCAGTCCCATGGCCTCCTGCAGTTTTCGGCCAGCAAGCAAATTGAAGAGCTGCTCGGTTCCACCAAGTTGAACATCTGCCTTCAGTATTGTTGCGTCATACCCCTGAAGTACGCCGTAGAAGAACTCGTGAAGCCAGATCGGATCGCCCTTCTCAAAACGTTTAGAGAAATTGTCACGCACCAGGAATTGCTGGACCGTGAAAAGACTCGCCATTTCGATAATCTGCTCCATGGAAAGCTCTGAAAGCCATTCATGGTTGTACCGGACTTCAGTTTTCTCAGAATCTAGGATTTTAAAAGCCTGATCCGTATAGGTCTTCGCGTTTTCCATGACTTGATCATGACTCAGACGCGGGCGTGCTTTGTCTTTGTCCGAAGGATCGCCTACCAGTGCAGTGAAGGTTCCTATGACAAATATTGCTTGATGACCGAGATCTTGAAATTGCTTGAGCTTCCTCATGGTCACGGTATGACCGAGGTGAAGATCCGGCGACGTTGGGTCGTATCCGCAATAGACGCGAATCGGCTCCCCATTCTCTGCAGAATGGATCAGCTTCTCTTTGAGCTCTGCTTGCATCGCCTCTTTTAACTTCTCGTCCCCCATTTCGACACCTTGCATCAAGATGGCGATTTGTTCTTCGATCGGTTTGCTCTGAGACATTCAGTCTGCTCCTATTAATCTATAGGGTTCTAGGTAATAACAGATCAAGCGCGGGCCGCATGCGCCCACGCTTGGTTAGCTAGCTTGTACTCCTCATAATTGAGGATCTCAGCTCGGGAACATACAGCCGAACATGCATAGGGGGCGGTCAACGCCCCAGTGATAGATGTAGCTGCATCGTCCCTTTAATCCATTCTTTCGCATGACGATGCAATCATAACATATGCCGGAGTTAGCGTTCACTGTGACTGTTCGGATCTCTTCCGCCGGCAAACCCACACATCGCCTTCGAGCTCAGGCTCAAGAAGATTCGCCTGCCCGGCGATCAACGCCGCCAGCTGCTCCCCGCTTTCGAGACCCGTCTTCGCCTCTCGCCCAAAAGATCCCTTGATGCTCGTCGGAGTTTGAAAAGTGAAGACACCCTGATCGCCAACGACCATCACATACCAACCCGCTCCTCTCCTTGTTAACCGAAGAGAGTCGATCTCACCCCACATCAACTGCAATCTGCGCAAAGGTGTCTGATAGACAAGGTCACCTTCTGATACAGTAATTTTCGTATTCCGTTCAAGCCAATTGGAGAATGAGCTGGCAAATGCGGCAAACACAAAGAGGATGGTAACGATGAGAGCAACCAAAGAGATGGTACCTACGAGTGATAATAGAACCGCGTCCAAGACACCTAAGGTAAGTACCAAGAGCCAGGCGATCCATTCCCCGGATCGATTGAGAGTAATTAATCGGTAGGTTTTCTTTTCGTCGAATTCGGTAAATGCCTTCAAGAAGGCCGGATGTTGGTTCACCTCAATCTCCTTGTGCGCAGAATTTCATTTACCTTGCGTTACAACCTCGGCCTTATCTCTCTCCTCGAGGTGGATGAAGGTCCGTTCACGAGGGTCTCTCGCGAATCATATTCTCGGAAGCACGTTCACCCGTAAGACCAACAAGCAATACTCCAACCAATGTCACCAGCATACCCGCCCACGCTCGCCCCGGTATTGTCTCACCGATCAACCAGGGAGAGATGAGCGCGGTTCCAAAGGGCATCAAGTTTAAGGTAATGCTCATCTCAAAGGCTTTCAGATTCCGGCGTGCGTGATTCCAGATTAAAAACGCAAGCATGGAGCTCGGCACAATTAGCCAGAGCATTATTCCCCAAGTCGACCTTGGCGGAAAGGTATGCAGAGGTGAAATGAGTAGTATTGCAAAACCGCCGATACCCATCGGCACGGCGGATAGGATGAGAGGGTCAACCACTTTTTCCCGAGCAATCGACCGGCCTACCAAGCCGTTGAAGGTTAACGCGAGAACGCCAATGAGCGTTAGACCAATCGAGTAGAAATCATCTAGATCAACGCTCATCCCGAAGAAAACAACAACGCCCGCGAGGGCAAAGACAAGCCCCAGCCATTGTAACGAGGTGGGTTTTTCATTGAGAAAGGCTGCTCCTAGAAGAAATGTCAGTACGGGGATGCCATTAAGTAAGAATGCGGATGTTGTTGCGTTTAGATTTTCCAATCCCCTGAACATCATTATCGTCCCGATGGCAAAACCAGAGATACCCATAAAGCCAAGGCGGAGCCAATCTCGGGTACCCAGAACTCGCAGAATCCTTCGAGAAAAGAAAAGCAGCAACGGTAAAAACAAAAGAAAAGCACTGACATATCTAAAGCCAGCTATTTCATATGGAGAGAGATCTTCGAGGAGAATTTTGATTAAAGGCGCAGTTGTCGCCCAGATCAGAA
>SOJU01000219.1 GCA_004376465.1 Anaerolineales bacterium
TTTTTTGCAAGGAGTACAACGCGCGCACATCAAGCAAGACAGGGGAAATCATCCCAGCAGAGATCACCATTTTCACCGATGGCTCCTTCAAATTTATATTAAAGACTCCCCCAGCCGCAACTCTATTATGCAAAGCTGCAGGCGTTGAGAAGGGATCTGGCGAGCCAAACCGGGAAAAAGTTGGTAAGGTCACACGGAATCAAGTTCGTGAAATCGCTGAAATCAAGATGAAGGATTTGAACGCTGTCGACATCGAAGGAGCAATGCGCCAGATAGAGGGGACAGCGCGAAATATGGGTATCGTTGTCGAGGGCACGCTTGAAAATTAGTGGGAGGGCTGGCACAGACCAACCCGTGAGGACCACAGGGAGTATTTGAAATGCCAAAGCATGGGAAAAAGTACCTCGAAGCGCTTGCGAAAATAGATCAGGGGAAACAATACGGGCCCATGGAAGCGCTGAAGTTGGCGCAGGAGACTTCGTTTACGAAGTTCGACGGCACCATTGAAGTACACATGCGGCTCGGTGTCGACACACGACATGCTGAGCAACAGGTGCGAGACACCGTAATGCTGCCGCATGGTCTTGGGCGAACCGTTCGCGTTCTTGTATTTGCAGAGGGTGATGCAGCACGAGAGGCTCAAAAAGAAGGCGCGGATTACATCGTCGACGATGAAATTATTAAACAAATCCAAAATGGTTGGTTTGAGTTCGACGCTACAGTCTCAACACCGAAAATGATGAGCACGGTAGGGCGACTGGGAAAGATACTGGGACCCCGCGGATTAATGCCAAATCCAAAGGCCGGAACCGTTGTTCCCGAGGAAGATTTACCGCGCGTGATTAAGGAACTGAAGGCGGGCAGAGTAGAATTCCGAACAGATAAAACTGCAAACTTGCACGTCCCTATCGGTAAAGCGTCCTTTGAAACGCAGAAGCTGTTTGAGAATTTTGCTGCGCTTATAGATTCGGTTCGGCGATCTAAGCCAGCCGCGGCAAAGGGAGCGTTTTTCCGAACGATAACAGTCACGAGCACGATGGGACCGGGAATACGAATTGAGCCCAGCGCAGCAATAGCGGTGGTAGAATAGGCACAGGAGTGAACTGAGACAGATACCTATCACGGAAAAGAACACGCCGCTTCGCCGAAGACAGCAGGTGCCGAGTCACGAATTGACGGCTTAATCTCCTGCCCAGGTGAAGGCTTGAAAGCAGTAAGATCGCCATCAACGCTTTCTTTCGTAGCCTTTGCTTCAATGGTCATCGCGAAGCAGAGGCTAATTTTATTTATCCAAGGAGGTGAGAGGAATTGGCAATCACACGAGAACAGAAAGAAGCACTAGTTGCTCAGTACAAGGACATCTTTAATCGGAATACTGCTTTGATATTCACGGAAAACACAGGTTTGAGTGTTAAGGAACTCGAAGAGCTGAGGGGGAGGATCCGCGAGATCGGCGGCGAGTTCTACGTAATCAAGAATACACTGGCAAAGCGAGCGATAGATGATGTCGGGATACCGCAACCCGAGGGCATCCTTGACGGGCCAACAGCGATCGGGGCGACAAGCGAAGATGTCACAGGATTGGCGAAAGCAATCGTCGACCTCGCCAAAGGGACACAAGCATTTCAGGTAAAGGGTGCGGTCATCGACGGAGAAATATTCGACAGCGCCCGAGTGAAGAGCTTGGCGGCACTACCGCCGATGCCCGTTATCCAGGCGCAGTTACTCAGTATGTTACAGGCGCCGGCATCTCAGATCGCCAGGGTGTTATCGGGTTCTATGCGCCAAGTAGTGACCGTTATTAATGCGTATTCTGAAAAAGAAGCTGCAGCGGCGTAGGATAAACTCAAGAATAATCCGTATTAGAAAAATAATTTAAAAGGAGATCGTGAACAATGGCAAATATTGAAAAAATTGCAGAGGACCTCAGCAAATTAACCATCCTTGAGGCTGCTGAACTCACAAAGTTGCTAGAAGAGAAGTGGGGTGTTTCGGCTGCAGCACCGGTCGCTGTTGCTGCTGCTGGCGCCGCAGCCGGTTCGAGTGAAGATGCGGAGGAGAAGACCGAGTTCGATGTGATTATTAAGGATGTTGGACCTAAGAAGATCGATGTCATCAAGGCCATCCGCCAGATCACTCAGCTTGGCTTGAAAGACGCAAAAGATCTCGCTGAAACAGCGGGAGGGAAGGTTCTCGAGCAGGCAGGCAAAGAAGTTGCGAATGATGCAAAGAGCAAACTCGAGACAGCAGGTGCTACGATCGAACTAGTGTAGTGCATACGCAAATTACGAATATGAAGCCGCCCTCAGTGGCGGCTTTATACATTTCATCCAGCGCTGTGGTATAAAGTCTGCTAGTTGTAATTCAACCTGTTATGATGAGGTTTTGCGCTACTGGGTATCCCTACGGCGTTGCTCCCTACTCCGCTTCGCCCCCCCTACGGGGATGCTTCCTTACAGGGTGCTGCGCGATCGCAAGGGGCGCAAAGCGAAACTGGGGGCTTTGCATGATAAACTCGGCGAAGAGGAACCAGGTGTTCAATGCATGAGAAGATATTGATCGTCGAAGATGAAGAGCGAATTCTGCAATTTCTGCGCCGAGGTTTGGCATACGAGGGATACCGCGTTTTGACAGCTGTGAACGGGACAGAAGGGCTTCAAGTTGCAAGGGATAACCCTCCTGATCTGGTTATCCTCGATTGGATGCTTCCTGAGATAGAACCAGGGTTGGATGGATTGGAAGTGTGCCGGAGATTGCGAGCAGCAAGTGATTTACCCATCATAATGCTTACTGCGAAAGAGTCGGTGTCCGATCGAGTACTGGGCTTGGATGCCGGGGCAGATGACTATCTTGTTAAACCGTTCGCTCTAAATGAACTCTTAGCACGAATCAGGGCGCTTGTCAGGCGAGCTAAGACGGAAGCACCTGAAAATCTGACCTTTGTCGATCTGCGAATGGATACAGGGACGCATCAAGTATTTCGGAGCGATCGGGTAGTGGAATTGACCGCAAAGGAGTATGAACTTTTGGAGCTCTTCTTGCGCAACCCGCGACAAGTCCTCACCCGAGATCTGATCTACGACCGTGTATGGGGCTATGATTTTGGTGGAGAGAGCAACATCATCGAGGTCTATGTGCGCTACCTGAGACAAAAGACCGAATCTGAAGGAGAACCGCGCCTCATCCATACTGTTCGAGGCGTTGGATACGTGCTTCGAGAAAATTCGTGACTCTTCGTGCTCGTTTAACGCTCTGGTATACCGCTGTTCTTGCTATTGTTTTAATCCTTTTCGGTAGCATTGTCTATATTTCGCTCTCCTTTAATCTCACAAACCAGATAGAAAACACACTCGATCGCACCGCGGACGACATCCTGTTTACGATGGCGGATGGAATTCCGGAGGATTTGGCAATTACACTAAGGGCATTAGACCTAACTTCCAATGTCTCGGTTCAGATCTTGCGGGATGATGGGGAGATCGTGTGGCAGTCAGAAAATGCCCCACCAGTGGAAAGCGCCTTCGACCCTCATAATCTCTCCATGGACGAAAACGTTTTCAGCACTAAAAATATTCAAGACGTAGATTACCGAATATTAACTGTGCCCGTTATATCAGCGCCCGGGAATGAAGTTCTGGGGTATTTGCAGCTTGGTACATCCTTGGCGACTGTAAATTTGGTTACTCAGACGCTGTTGCTAATGCTTATAGTGGGAGAACTAATGGCGTTGATTGTAGCCGCGATAATTGGCTATTTAGTGGCGGGTGCAGCGCTGAGCCCACTCGATCAAGTTACTCAGACGGCAATTCAAATTACGGCCACTGATGATCTCTCACGAAGGATCCCTCTCTTGGGACAGCAGACGGACGAAGTGGGAAGGTTGATTCAGGCTTTCAATGCAACCATGGAAAGACTGGAAGGTCTTTTCAATACGCAGAAACGGTTCCTCGCTGACGTGTCGCATGAACTTCGAACGCCTCTAACGGCGATCCGGGGAAACGTTGATCTTATCCGGCAATTTGGCGTGGCTGATGAGGAGTCCTTGGATGCAATCAGCTCAGAAGTCGATCGGCTTACACGACTTGTACGTGATCTGCTACTGCTGGCACAGGCTGAGACGGGAAAACTTCCCTTCTCAAGGGACCCGGTTGAGCTTGATACGCTGATGTTAGAAGTGTATCGGCAAGCTAAAGTTCTTGCGGGCGGAAGGGTAAAGGTGCGCATTGGCGGCGAGGACCAAGCCCGCGTGGTAGGTGACCGTGATCGACTGAAACAGGTATTGTTAAATGTGGTCGCTAACGCACTTGAACATGCACCGGATGCGAGCGAAGTGCGAATAGGGCTTAAGTGTGAAGGGAGTTGGGCCAAGCTCAGCGTAGTTGATGAGGGGCCAGGTATCCCGGAAGATGAATTGTCGAGAATATTCGAACGCTTTTATCGTCGGGATCCATCGCGGAACAGGAACAAGGGTGCTGGCGCCGGTCTGGGATTATCGATTGCGTACTGGATTACTCGCCATCATGGTGGAGATATCAAAGTTGAATCATCGGTGGGGAAGGGCACGACTTTTATCATATCTCTTCCACTGATTGAAGGATCATGTGGTCCGCAAGAAGAGGGGGAATTACTAAATTCTTAGATGCGGCCCCAACGGATGAATAAATGTGGATACAAGTCCAACCCTTATGGGAACTGTAGGTGATTGCGCAGTAGAAATAGCCATCAGCTGCGCATCGCATATTAACCAGTGGGTGTAACATCATCGTCAGAATGACGGATTGGGGAATACGAGAGTATTGAGACATCTACGGCTCGTCTGCAGAGATGTTCTCCCCCTGCCATTAGCCACTCATTCAAGGTGGGACTAGGAATTGTCTCGCTACCAAGGTCCCCCCATATCCCCGTTCCCCAATAAACGTAGCGTTGGGTCTCAGCGGGCCAGCTAGAGGGATGGCGCGCGATGACACTGTGTCCGCCGTTATAACCCGCAAGCGTTAAGTCAATCTTCCCATTGGATAACTGATACGAACGAGCGAGATATTCCATGCCACGTGTGGCATTGATCTCGGAGTCTGTCCAATCCTCACCGGCGCCAAAATGGAATGGCATGACCTGAAATAAGCCGCGGGCGCCAGCGCTTGAAACTGCTGTGGGATCACCGCAAGATTCGATTTGCATAACGATTGCCACAAGTTCCACGGGGAGGCCATAGTCTTCTGCCCAGCGCTCAATTTGAACCCCCCAGCGTTGAACTTCTGGTGTAAATACTGAGAAATTGAGGCCCTGAGGCAGATCCACGGGCTGATTCGAGAATCGCTCCCCGCTTAAAGCATTAATTTCGTGGAAGCTGGATGTTGAGGCTGCGGCTTTATCGCTGACGGTGGCAAGAAAACGATCGCGTAACGCGCCAAAGGAGTAGATGGTTGTGAATGCAAGCGCGACCATGAGGATAAGAGGGATGCTGTGAAAAGGAACAGAGGGAGAACGTGCAGGAAGACCAAGAGTGCTGTGACCATCCTGCGGGATGTTCTCCCCCTCCTTTTCGCTCCAGATGTATAAGCCCATAACGGATCAGCGAGAACGCTGTGCTTTGGCTGACAAAGGCTGTTGGCGGTAATTTCCATTGCGCTTGGGCTGAGGCTTTTGCGTAGGATGTTCCCTGATAGAAGTATGCGGCATATTCTCCGTTGGTGTTGCTTTGGTTGCAGTCCCAGATCGCTTCGCGGCGCGGCTGGATGCTATTGAGCGATGAGACTTGGCGCGACGTTTTCCAGTAAGTGTAAAGGTCCCGATCATCAGGATGCGAATAAGCCAAACGAGAAGAGCGACAAACACCGGGACAGAACTAAGTAAGGCTTCGCGTCCCAGAATTTCATTTCCCAGGCCTGCGTGCCCAATGAGGGCGAGGGATACAGCCCACCAGGTGAGCATCGCGTTCATCGTAGCGGCAAGGAGCCAGGCACCCAGCAGGTACCAAAGTTCTCCAGAGTGACTGTCGCCTTGATCGGGTGAGAACAAGCGAGCGATCCCAGCGAAGTCCATGCTGCAGAACGCGAGGGCGAGGATCGTTGACCAGCGCAGCCCAGCGAATCGCAGACCGCCTAGAAGATCCGTGAGGGCGAACTCGGTCGTCCCGTAGTTGAAGACTTCGAAGGCGATCAGGGCACCGATCATGATAAGGCCGAACAGGGATGTGCGCGGCATCCGGATGCGGTCGAGAGTGTTACGGACGACTGCATTTAGCTGGAAACCCAGCTTGGGGCGAGTGGTTCTAACATATGTGGACATGGCCGACCTCCATAAAGAACAGACGTTCTAGATTAGTCGCAGTATAGAACAAACGTTCCTTTGAGTCAAGCGCGACTTTTCGCTTATGGGTAGGAGGTAAGGTTCACCGCCCCCGCGTGCAGCCGGATAGGAGAAACTTGCAATTATCTTATAGAGGCATGTCCTGCCAGAGGCTGCAAGAAGAGAGATTGGAGAAGCTAATCTTTTCATCCGGCAAAGATGCCAGGTAAAGCTGGGGTGTAGTTGAGGGAAATTCTCTTTATCTTGCTTGATGTAGGTTTTAGGTGCTCAGACGTTTTTGGATCGAATCTTGACCCGATCGCGTGTGTACAGTTTAACCAGCCAGGCGCCGAGCAGCATCGCCGGGAGGGCGATCAACCCCGCTTCAGGGCCGAAGGTCCCGCCGGTGATAAATTCTGGACCGGAAGGAGTGTGCAGAAGCAGACGGAAAGTATCAAGCCCGCTCACATGAAAACCAAATACATTTCCCTCAAAGAAGTTCCAGCCGATATGGAGGCCGATTGGGAGCCACAGTTTGCGGGTCCGGACCCAACCGTAAGCCAGAAAGTAACCAGCGGCCAGTAAACCGAGGGTAGACATTAAACTGCTGGAGGGGTTAAATAGGTGCAAGAGTGCAAAGAAACTCGATGAGAGAAATAGGGCCCAGTGAAGGTTCAACCCATCGATAAGGTTTTGCAGGTGATACCCACGGCTAAGAATCTCTTCGTTGATGCCCACAATGATGAAAGCTGATAGACCGCCTAACAGGCCGATGACCGATTGGCTCATCCCCACAGTCTGCCATGCCCAACCCTGAAATTTAGTCCAACCCGCAGCGTATTCGACAAGAAAGATTAATGCCATCATAAGACCGGGAATGAGGAATCCAACGATCAGGTCAGCCAGGGTACTCCGGTCAAACTGGAGGCCGAGGGATGAAAAACTGCGGTAATCAAGAAAACGTCGAGCGAGATAGGTTGCAGTCAGGACACTCACCAACTCAATCATGAGAAGGGGCGAAATCGACGTTATGATGCCCCCCTGCACTTCTTGAAAGAAGAGTAGAGCGCCGATGCTAAGCGTCAACATAATCGCCAGATAAAAAAGGGCGTGTAGAAGCAGCCGCCAACCCGCTCGCAGGCGCGGTTCTTCCGGGGAGAGAAAGACCATTTGAAAAAGCGAACGTTCGTGGGTTTGTGGGTGTTGGGTCACGATTAAGATGAACTCCAAAGTTTCTGATATTGAGTCCGAAAAACTACAATCAGGATCCCATGCACTGGTTCAAGATGGCGGCCAAACTGGTTTCAAGTATGCGGTACGAGTAATGACGGCGAGCGACCTGATAGTTATGCTCTGCCATTTCTTCCCCGATCGATGGATCCTCGAGGATTTCCATCGCTTTCTTTACGGTCTCGTCCTCAATAAAATCATCGAAGCCGATTACACGAAAACCTTTTGGTTGGATATCGGTCTTAAAGATGGCATAGTTGCTGATCACAAGCGGACGGCTGTAGTAGAGCGTCTCCAGGAAAGCGTTCCCGAAACCCTCGACCGTCGATGGGTACGTGACTAAATCGGCTTGCTGATAAGCGTCTGCGAGTGAGTAAATCTTGCGGCCATCATCTGTTTCGCCTCGCTGATGGTTGACAGTCTCTGATCCGAAAATAACGCGGATATCCAATAGATCGGCATATTCACGCACTCGTTGTTCGTATGCCGAGCCCTCATCTCCAGATTGGTGCGTGATCACAAGCACGCTGTCGGAATCGACTCTTCGAGTAAGCTCGATAGCGAGCTCAATACGCTTGCGGGGGACGATGCGTGTTGGCTGTAGAAGGAAGTGCTGTTCTGGTCCTATTCCAAAGGACTCACGCAGGTCGAGTGCGTACTCATCGGGAGGCGGTGGTGGGTTATCGAAATCCATGACATTGGGGATGAGCAATGAACGGGCGCCTGTTCGCAGGGCTAGCTGCTGTGCAGCGAAAGAATTGATCACAACATGATGAATCGAAGGGAGGACCGGTGGGAAGGAAGAGCGAAGGTAGTCCCCGGCGGCGTTGACAGCAAAGCGATTACGCTCCCAGGTGAAGTCGTGATGATGTGCGATAGCCGGGATGTTCGTCTCGGCAATGAGCTCGCTCAGAGCCAGACCGAGGGGCACGTTCATCGGTAGTGCGAATGCGTTCTCAATGACCAGAAGATTGATGTCGAAGGTCCTCAGGAACTGGTACAGATGCTGCTTCAAATGGAAGCGGATGGCCTGGACAAGCCCGGAAGTTTCCGATGAGCGGGAAATATCGTCGAAGAGATCGCGGTTAATAGTTTCTATGTCGGGGTGCTTAAAGTGCGCTTCGGGGACGACGACGGAGGATTTC
Organism: Anaerolineales bacterium; assembly: GCA_004376465.1. Taxonomy (GTDB): domain Bacteria; phylum Chloroflexota; class Anaerolineae; order Anaerolineales; family E44-bin32; genus E44-bin32. Next base: position 8,664 of record SOJU01000219.1, read on the forward strand.
TCCGGGCGATCCGACTCACCGCTGAAGTAAAAGCACTCATGTCCCATCTGCTGAAAGACGGCAGCCCACTTCTCGGTCTCGAGCGAGACGCCATCGGT
>SOJU01000167.1 GCA_004376465.1 Anaerolineales bacterium
TCCATCCAATCGGTTACGGTAGTCCCGTCATCAACCGAACCAAGACGATGCGTCCGACCGGTATAGAACAGGACCCGTTCGGTCGTCGTCGTCTTTCCGGCATCGATATGGGCGATGATGCCAATATTTCGGTAGCGTTCTAACGGATACTCGCGTGTCATGATTTGCTGCGATCTAGGAACTTCCTAGATCTTGTCCTCGCTTACCAACGATAATGGGCAAAAGCGCGATTCGCCTCTGCCATTCTGTGTGTGTCTTCGCGCTTCTTGATCGCCGCACCAGTCTTACTCGCGGCATCCATCAATTCACCGGCGAGCTTCTCGGCCATCGTTTTTCCGGGACGTGCTGTGGCTGCTCCAAGGATCCATCGCATCGCTAGCGCGGTGCGCCGCGACGGTCTAACTTCCACAGGGACCTGATATGTTGCGCCACCTACTCGACGAGGCTTTACCTCAAGCGTTGGAGTGACGTTCTGAATTGCTTCCTCGAAAACCTCAAGTGCCGGACGTTTAGTACGCTCCTCAATAAGATCTAGGGCATCATATAGTATCCGTATGCTGACACTCTTCTTGCCCTTCTTCATTAACCGGTTGATCATCCCGGTAACAAGCGTGCTGTTGTAACGAACGTCAGGTTCAATTTTCCGCTTCTCTGGTTTCGAACGTCTCATCGCTTTCCCTGTGCGCTTTCCTTAATTATGAAATCGGCCGCCGAATAATCTATGACCAATCTACGAAGAGCTTATTCGCTCGGTTTTTTCCCACCGTACTTCGAACGTCCCCGCCTGCGATCCTCAACGCCAACACTGTCAAGAGTGCCGCGTACAATGTGATAACGAACACCTGGCAGATCCTTCACCCTACCTCCGCGCACGAGTACAACGGAGTGTTCCTGAAGTGAATGACCTTCGCCGGGGATATAAGCGGATACCTCAATGCCATTCGTGAGACGCACCCTCGCCACCTTCCGCAACGCGGAGTTGGGTTTTTTCGGAGTTTGTGTTTTTACCTGTGTACAAACGCCGCGTTTTTGTGGTGCGCCCTTCGGAAGCAGGATGCGCCGCTGCTTAGTCGAATTATAGATATACTGCAGCGCCGGCGCCTTGCTCTTCGAACGCTTCTCTTTACGTCCTTTTCGGACCAATTGATTTATCGTAGGCATAGTCCGCCTCCAGACAATGATGGGGCTAGATGCCCCAGCTCACTTGCCAGTAAGGGAGGCCATCGGACGTGCGCGATGGCCTCGCCTGATAACTCCTGTATTCAATTCAGACAGTGTTCAAACCAGCTGCCTGTGTCTAAAATCAACGACCAAGAATTTTACCATGAGCCCAAAAGAGCGTCAAGGAATGAGACTAAGCGTAACCCAGGGATATATCGCTAGAATTTCGGGTTCATATCCAGCAACCCAAGACCCAGACGGGGTGGTCGCGAACGCTCATCATCTTTACCAAAACGGATCATCTCACCTTCGTCAGTGATTGCCTCAACAGATAGACCAAGGCTTTGTAGTTCTTTCACCAGGACACGGAAAGAAGCAGGGATGCCAGGTTCGTTTACATGCTCACCCTTGACGATGGCTTCATAGGTCTTCACCCGACCCTGGACATCATCGGATTTGATCGTCAGCATCTCCTGGAGCGTATGCGCTGCACCGTAGGCCTCGAGTGCCCAGACTTCCATTTCCCCGAAGCGCTGCCCACCAAATTGCGCCTTACCACCCAGAGGTTGCTGTGTGACCAGAGAGTAGGGTCCCGTAGATCGAGCGTGCACTTTATCCTCCACCAAATGGTGGAGCTTCATCATGAGGACTTTCCCCACCGTAATCGGTTGGTCATAAGCGATTCCTGTTTTGCCATCATGGAGTATCTGCTTGCCCAGGATGGGCACGGGATCGCCTGTTTCTAGCATCAGTTCGTCTGCAAAAGTCCGCAGTGATTCCAGGCTCTTGATATTCCCCGTTTTCCGATCGAGCGATTCAGCCCAGAGACGCAGGCATGCTTCTATCGCCAACTGGTCATAAGCGGAATGCTTTCTGGCAGGAATACCACTATCCTCGAACACTAACAGATCATCTGGGTTGTAGTCATTATCTCGCAGCCATTCGCGCAGTGCTGCTCGACGGGCGTAACGGATGTCGGTTGCCAGCAAATCCAATTCGTACCCTTTTCCTCCAAGCCAATTCTCGAGGTATAGCCGCCTTACTTCATCGTCGTCCTCAAACGCCTCTTCCTCGTAATTGCCCGTTTCTTTCACCCACTCCCAGCCGCTATCTGCAATTACCTGCCAGGCGTGGTCCATCATCCAAGCACGAGCTAATTCCGCCTCGATCTCCTCCTCATTCGCACCATCGAATGCAGGCGTTACTGCCCTGAAACCCAGACGATCGGCTGCCCAACCAAGGTGCGCCTCAAGAATCTGACCGATATTCATCCGCCCCG
>SOJU01000250.1 GCA_004376465.1 Anaerolineales bacterium
GCGGACTGGCCATCGCTCGCAGCACCCGGGGGTGGACCATGCTCGGTCCGGGACCCAGCAAAATGCGCGGTGGATTTTGAAGCTCGGGGAAAGAATCTTGATAATTCATGTCGTCTGATCCCATCGAATGACTCCCTTTCGGAGAACCGAGATTTGAGGTTGAAAACTTATTCTAACGTATTTCGATAAAGCAGAAGGAATACTATCTCTAGATGTAAAGCCGCCTCGAGCATGCCCTCGAGGCGGCGAACACGGTCTTCTAATGACATTAATTAAGGCTTGTGTACGTTTCTAGCATTTGAATCAGCATGGGCTTTCCTTTCATGAGATAGTCCTGGTAGGTCGCATCTGCAACCGGACGTGATCCGAATTCAATCCGAGTACCATCGGGCAAGAGAAGATAAAGTGTCTCGTTATGCTGATCCAGCGTCTCACCGCCAGCCTGGACATCTATGCCCGTGGCCGTTAGAGTTTGACCATCCACAACGACCTGCTGCTCTATATCCGTGATCGTGGCAACCCCGACTCCCGTTCGCCCGCAAGTTGCATAGCGAAAACCTTCAGGCACCGAGATGGTGAGATAACCCAATGCGTACGTGATCTGGATACATAGATTGTCTCCATACGTTTCTTCGAGGTAATCGAAATAGGTTTCGAGCGTTACACCATCTGGCAGACCACCAACAGGCATGCCGTTCTCATCAGTTGGCAAGCCATGGATCCCCATCTCCTCAAGGGAGGCTTCAGGGGGAAAGCTGATTTGGTATCCATAACGATCATTCGTATAGGTCATCCACCCATTCTCCGGACTGCTCCAATCAGGTGGTGGTGGAATCTGAGCTATGCTGTCCGCCACGATCTCAAACCGCTCAACCTGGATTTGCGTGCCGTTCCAATCCAGACTACCCACGATCATCTGTCCCCACACACGGATCACCATGCCGGTATCGCGAATATCCTCTAACTGGCCCAATAACCCCTCATCGGCAGCCCATACTCCGAACTGCGCCGGGAAATCCCCAGCGAGTGCGAAATAATCATCACCGCCGGATCGCGGACCCGGAGGTCCGTTATATATCACACCCTCCCATCCTTCGATTGGTTCGGGATCCGTGACGAACTGTCCATATCTCAACCTGTCAGCCACCAGAGTACATCCGTCGAGGTCATCCTTATCGCAAGTGACCGTGCCCCAGACATGGACGAATTCCTCCGCCCCCTCTGCATCGCGCAGCCGAGCGATCTCCGCTTCAATGGTTTCGTTTGCACCGGCGAGCCCGAGGTCGCTATCTCCGGGAGGATTTAAAACGAATACGCTTTCCACACCCGAACCCTCTGCTGCATTCGAGATATGACCGAACCAGGCGGTAGCCGTGATCTCGGTGGTTTCAGCGCCCATCTCTGTCACCCGACCTTGAGCGTCCACCTGCCCTTGCCAACTGAAGCCAGTGTTCGGGTTTGAAAGTTCGATAGCATAGATCGTCGCCTCGGGTGCCACAATCGGATAGGTAATATCCAATACCCAGCCATCGCCTGAAGATCGGTAGGTCGTTGAGCCGATGATCCCCTCCGGGGTTGTGACCTCCGTCGACCAGACAATCCCTGAGGATGGCGCATCATCGCCATACTGAGCGCGGACAAAACTCAGGACAGCATCCCGTGCAGTGATTACTGTTTCAGGGGTAGTAAGGTCTCCTTCTTGAGCCCTATCACCTCCACCGCATGCACCAATGATCAGCACCAGCGTGATGAAAAGACCGAGCAACTTATAAGAACTCTTGTGTGTCATCCATCGCACCTTTCCCTTCGCTCATCGAGCCGCCTCTTTCAGAGTCGAATGACTTGAACAAATTGTAAGATGATTGATCAGAATTGGGCAACAAGCTGTGTAGTTTATTGTTCCGAATAGTAAAAACCGTCACGTGTTCTTTGGTACAATAATAAGAATAGTGAACATATCCTATCGCAAACGCATGCCTATATGAAATGAAGGAAGAGTTGAAAATGCCTGAAGCACGTGTTGGAAAGGAAGCGCCGGATTTCAAGAGCGCAGCATATGTTCGCGGCAAGGGATTCAAAGAAGTCAAGCTCTCTGATTATCGAGGAAAATGGCTTGTTCTCTGCTTCTACCCAGGTGATTTCACCTTTGTTTGACCGACCGAACTGGCGGCAGTTGCCGTCATGTATCCTGAACTCCAGAAGCTTGGCGTTGATGTCCTTTCAGTGAGCACGGACAGCAAATTCAGCCATAAAATTTGGGACGAAACCGAGCTCGAGAAGATGGTTGAAGGTGGCATCCCCTTCCCGATGCTTTCCGATCAAGGCGGTCAAATTGGCACGTTATATGGTGTGTATGATGAGGACTCAGGCACAGAGTTGCGAGGCCGTTTCATTATGGACCCTGACGGCGTGATCCAGGCGATGGAAGTACT
>SOJU01000201.1 GCA_004376465.1 Anaerolineales bacterium
ACGAAGTCCAGGTTCTCCAGCGGATCCCGCCATACTTCCGCCTCGCTTAAGCTTATTAATCCGTGCTCCTCTAGGGCAACGAGATCGGCGCGTTTGCCTCCGTATTCAGCATAGAGCCAGCTCACCTCGAGCGGTTCTCCCTCCTCGATCAGTCCTTCCAGGATGCGGCGTCGTCTCTCGGCTGCCTGACCACCTTTGCGGCCGATGCCATCTAGATTTTCTCGTGCCTTATCCGGAGGGAGCGCCAAACGCGCGCTCCGCACTCGGCGGGGGCGAACACGTGGAGGATCGAGAACCGAGTGTCGTTCCAGGATTCCTTTCCGCAGGAGCGCTTGGGCCGCGGGTTGCCAGCGGATACGAGGCAGGGCATGTGCAATCTGCCGGCCGCGAAGATCACCGCGCCGCTTGAGTAAGGCGAGTATTTTTATCTGCGTGGGGGTCTCTCCCTCGGCCTCAGGATCGAGAAGGTGGTAGTGGGAATCAGCTTGTTGGCTGAGGCCGGGAGGAATCATCAAGGTGAGGCAGTCGATCAGTGGCGCGTGATAGGTGTCGGCAAGCCACTTTGCCAGATCGAGTTGTGCAGTCGTCAGGACTGGATCTGGGTCAATCAATTCATCGAGGGGTCGCGTGTCGGGGACTGCTGGTGTCTCCGGCATACCGACGACAACGCCTTGTACGCGGCGGTTGCCAAAAGGTGCGGTCACGAGGTGACCGAGTGCGATCCTGTCTACAAGGTGGGTGGGTACATGGTAGTCAAATGTACCTTGGACAGGAGGGAGGTTTACCGCAACCTCGACATACATCGCGTTTGTCACTCGTGTGTGGCGTCAGTTTTCGATTGTTGATCGGGATTGGTCAGAGGCTGAATCGAAATCTTGGCGATGCGAAAACCGTCGAGGTCTTCAACACGTAAACGGACGCCATCGATGATGACCACATCGCCCACTTGCGCCAGACGCTCCAGTTTCCCGAGCAAATATCCGGCGATTGTGTCGTAATGAGGGTCGATTAAGCTGAGGTTAAAGTGCTCGTTGACATCTTCAATTAACGTAAGGCCGTCCACGAGAGCCGAGCCATCAGGCAGAGGAAGGATATCCTGCTCCTGATCAAAAGGATCGCTAACTTCGCCTACGATTTCGTCAAGCAGGTCCTCCAGGGTGACGATCCCCGCAGTTCCTCCGTATTCGTCGAGGACGATGGCAATATGGCGTCGATGCATGCGGAAGAAGTGTAGTAGTGTGCTCACCCTTGCAGTCTCAGGGATGAAGATGGCATCGCGCATAAGATCACGTGCGCTGCGAGAGTTGTCCTCATTATCCCTGAGCACCGGAATCAGGTCTTTAAGGTGGACGATGCCCAAGATCTGGTCCAGATTATCGCTATAAACCGGGAATTTGGTGAAGGGATTTTGCGTGGCGAGATCAAGAATGTCCATTGCCATGGCATCTGCGGGGATAGCGATCATCTCGGTGCGCGGAATCATCACCTGGCGAACGAGGAGATCACCAAAGTCGAAAACGGCGTGGAGCATCTCCTCGGCATCGACTTCAACCATCCCCTCAACAGCACTGGCTCTGACGAGCATTTTTAACTCATCAACGGAATGAACCAACTCATGACCGGATGCGGGTTTAATCCCTGCAAGCCGCAGGAGCGCATTGCCGGCGCCGTTAAGCAGCCAGATGACGGGTTTGAAGATCCGCTCCGTCCAGACGGTAGGTTGGGCGACTGCAAGCGAAGTCTTCTCGGGGTTTTGTAGTGCGATGGATTTTGGTGCGAGTTCACCGACCACAACGTGCAGGAAAGTGATGATCGAAAACGCTAGACCCGCGGAGATGCTGTGGGAGACCGCGCTTTCAATTTCTACCGGGAGCCACGCGATCATGGGTAGGATGAGACCGCTCAACGCGGGTTCGCCGACCCATCCAAGCCCGAGGCTGGCAAGCGTGATGCCAAGCTGTGTGGCGGCGATGAAGCGGTCGGGGTCATCAATGGCTTTTTGGACCCAGAGGGCGCGTGTGTTGCCATCGGCTACCAACGTGGTGATGCGCGTCCGTCGTACGCTTACGAGTGCGAATTCGGCGGCGACAAAGAAGCCATTGGCGAGAACCAGAAGCAATACGGCGCCTAATCTTAAAAAGTTAAATAAAATTTCTTCGTTCATTCTTTACCTTATTGGTTTGACGGATGTGCATATGTTATTCGCAGCATCCTGTGTTTACCACCCATTACGTTTGGATGGGCGGGGCGCCGAAGCAAGTGTTAACGATAAATGACGGCGGCGCCATAGCCAACAACAGAATCGAAGTCCATCGTCACATCGCCGGAAGTCGCATGCTGCACGATCTTCGCTTTATCCGCGCCGAGATCCTGAGCTGCCCAGAGAGCGGCAGCGATTGCGCCACGTCCGCAGGCGAATCCTGTTCCCT
>SOJU01000171.1 GCA_004376465.1 Anaerolineales bacterium
ATGCCCAGATCGGTGTTGGGGCCTGAGATCACGAGCGCCGAGGCGATGCGGACTGGCTCATCAGGGGCGTAGCTAACGCAGCCTAGGGCGTCCGTGCATTCATAGGGCTCTGCGCCACCACAAGCTGTCAGTAACAATGCAGCTGTTAGGAGCATAGCCAACACAAAAAAAGTGCGTTTCATTTCTTCATCCTCCTCAAGATTGGTTCAGAATTTAGGCGAAATAGTTACACTGCCAATGGCGTGTTAAAAATATACAAATCCAATTTCAAGCGTTACTCCTTTCAATACGGTGAAACGAGGAACTTCATTTATCGGTGTTTGTCCCCCGACAAGCCCATTTTGACATTCTATAACTACCATTAGGTAAATGTCAACTAGCAACTGTAAATAAAACTGATCAAGGCCTTGGCAAATATCCGACTTGCAGATTACTAAAAAGATTGAGATGCGAGGAATATTCCATGGCTCGCTTGACGGAATTAAAAGGTCAGACTAGGATGAACGCGCCGGGTGAAAACAAGAGATTCGAGGAGGTTGATTGCGCTGACACGTCAAAAACGGCTCGGTGATTGGGGGGAAGCCGAGGCACGGCGCTACCTGGAAACGAAAGCGTATGTCTTCATAGAAAAGAACTTTCGTGTTCCTGAAGGCGAAATAGATTTGGTAATGCAAGATGTTGACATCGTCGTCTTCATCGAGGTGAAGACGCGGACATCGGATAGTTTTGGTGCGCCGGAGGAAAGTGTATCTAAAGCGAAACGTAAGCGACTCCAACGTGCAGCGTGGGCTTTCTTGCACGAACATGAAAAGCTCAATGTTTCATGGAGAATTGATGTCGTTGCAATCGAAGCAACTCCAAACCGGACTATCCTGCGCCTCGATCATTATCCTAACGCTTTCGATATCGATCTGAATAGCTTATGAGAAAAAGACAACCCGTTATCGCCATTCTCGGCCCAACCGCCATTGGAAAGACTCGTATCTCGCTTCCTCTCGCAGAGCGATTCGAAGGGGAGATCGTCTCAGTAGATTCGCGACTCATATACCGGGGCATGGATATTGGCACGGCGAAACCAACGCTCGAAGAAAGAGAGCGGGTCCCGCATCATCTCATTGATGTAACCGACCCGGACGACACGTGGAACCTGGCGAAGTTTAGCGACGCTGCTTTAAAGGCGATCCATGATATCCACAGTCGGGGGAAGGTTGCATTTCTCGTTGGAGGTACGGGGCAGTATCTCCGGGCGATTCTTGAGGGTTGGACCCCGCCACCAAGTGCAGAGTCACCGCGTTTACGAGAAGAACTGGAGGCGATTGCGGCAAACAAAGGGTACGAAGCGCTGTATCGGCGGCTGCAAGAGGTGGATCCAGCTTCTGCAGAACGAATCGACCCGCGCAATGTCCGGCGGGTTGTCAGGTCGATTGAAATATTCGAAATGACCGGAGTGCCCGCCAGTTCGCAAAGAGAGAAGGTTCCTCCACCGTTTGAAATACTGCGCATTGGGCTTACATTACCGCGCCCGGAACTCTACGAACGGATCGATCAAAGAATCGATATGATGATTGAAGCGGGTTGGATCGAGGAAGTTCAGGAGCTGATCGACAGCGGAATCTCGCCTGGTCTGCCATCGCTCTCGGCTATCGGATATGCTCAGCTTGCTGCATATCTTTGCGGTGAGGTGGATTTGAACAGTGCTATTGTGGAGATTCGCAGACTTAGCCGGCAGTTCGTGCGCAGACAAGCGAATTGGTTTAAGGCAGATGATCCTGAGATCCAGTGGTTTGATGCTGTATCGGGTGTGGAGGAGCAAACATCGGCAGTTATTAAACGATGGCTGAGTGGTAGTGCGCAGGCAAGTCAATGATCACGATGCACCTGCAATGTCGTCGGAGGATATTCGCAATCAAGTTGTGAGCAGGTTAAGACCGAGATATAAAAGAGCGGCGAGCGCGGCATTTACTGGCATCGTGAACAACCAGGTTACGGCCATATCACCGAGGACATTCCAGCGAACTTTATTTATTCGTTCTGCTGCTCCCACACCGAGAATAGACGAACTCATAACTTGTGTTGTGCTGACGGGCCCACCGAGAAGCGCTGCGCTGAGGATCACTATTGACCCCGCGATCTGCGAAGTGAAGCCGTGGATCGGGCGAATGCGGAAGATTTTCCCTCCAAGTGTGCGAATTAGACGCCATCCACCGAATAACGTCCCCAGGCCGATCGCGGCTGCACTTACCGTCACCACCCACAGTGGTACGTAGAAAGAAGAGATTTCACCGCTGAGCAGCAATCCCATCGCAATGAGCCCCATGGTTTTTTGAGCATCGTTTGTGCCGTGGCTCAACGAGAGGCCGATGAGCGTAACGATCTGGAAACGGCGAAAGAGATGA
>SOJU01000026.1 GCA_004376465.1 Anaerolineales bacterium
GTCCTTGCCTATGAGATGCTTGCCGGGGAGCTGCCGTTCACGTCTGCCGAGGACACTCCAGCTTCGGTCATGTACCAGCAAGTGCATACGCCACCTCCCTCTTTGCCATCCGCTGGTGGCCCATTAAAAAAGGTCATGAAGCGAGCCCTTGCCAAACAGCCTGACAAACGCTATGGGCTCGCGGGGGACTTTGCAACCGATCTTGAGAATGCCGTAACTTCAGAATCCAAGACGACACCTACCCGCACGATCCCAAAAATCCCTCGGCGCATACTGTATATCGCGCTTGGCTTGATCCTCGCCGCATCTATTTCCATCATAGGTTTTACTGGAGATTGGTTCGGCAGCCCAGATCCAGAGTCTGAGACAAAGCCAGCGACGCTTACTTCAGTTCAATTGACAGAGAACCCCCAGCCTGTAGCGGACAATCCCACTCCGGTAGAACCTACACGTGAGCCTCCACCCGAAGAAGATGCACGCGCGAAGCTCGATCTCAACAATCCGGATTACGCAGATTCCTTCGATGGCCCTAATGGTTGGACACAATATGATGTCAGGGGCAGTGGAGCATACCGGGTAGAAAACGGGGAATTGATCGGAGTCGACTACGTTCCAGAAGAAAAATTCACCTACTGGACTATCCTCAACAGGCAATCGGGAAATGTCTATGCTGAAGTCAGCGCTACTAATGGTGACTGTATCTTAAAAGATTCAGTGGGCCTTGTTATCCGCATCGACGAGGAAACCGGCGCCAGCGGTTACAGTTTCGAGGTATCCTGCGATGGAAACTGGCGAGTCCGCCTGCATAGGGAATCCAAAAGTCCGAGAGTGGTAAAGGACTGGACCCCCGCCGCGGCGATCCTTACCGGAGCGGACGCTACAAACCGTCTTGGCATCATGGGGTATCGCGATCGTTTCTACTTGTTCGTCAACGACCAGCCGGTAGGCAGCGTAACCGATCCACAATACAGCCGCTCCTTCGGTCAATTTGCCCTGTATGTCCGCGCCTCCCAAACGTACGACCTGGGTGCCACGTTCGACGATTTCTCCTATTGGAACATCCGTTTCGTCCCCTAGGGCAATCCTTTCCTAAACCACTTCACAAAGCTCTCACCATCAACCACGGGTCGACCGCCGATAGAGCATCTCTCGCCTGTCCTCGGGTGGAGGTTGATGTACAACGAGTGTAAGCAACCAGGTGAGTACTACCCCAACCAGGAAACCCCCGACGTGAGCGAAAAAGGCAACACCACCGCCCGACGGAGATCCAAGTGAAAGGATGCCGAAGAAGGATTGAAGAGCAAACCAAATTCCCAAGACGACCCACGCTGGCCACTCAGCTAGTCGACTAAATATCCCCAAAGGGATAATCCCCTGAACACGCACTCCCGGGAAAAGGATCAAATACGCCCCCAGCACACCAGCAATCGCTCCGCTCGCACCGATAAGCGGGATCAGAGACGTGGGGTAAATCATGACCTGAGCAAGAACGGCCACGAACCCGCTGGCAAAGTAAAGAAATAAATAGTAAACCCCGCCGCATCGATCTTCAACATTATCCCCGAACAGCCACAGGTAAAGTAGGTTGGTGAATAAGTGAAACCAACCACCATGAAAGAACATGCTGCGAAGAATATCCAGCAGCGTTTCCACAGAGAAAGGATCGGCGATGACGTTCGCCGGGACCACGGATAGATTAAGGAAGATATTCTGCTGGTCAGGTAAGGAGTAAATCTGCTGCCAGACAAAAACCAGAATATTAAGCGCAATCAAAATGTAGGTTAAATAGGGAGTTCGGCGAGTGGGATTGAGATCTCTAATCGGAAGCATGGTCCCTCCATTAAAGTTCAAATAGCCCCATGAGGGCGGCTCGGCACCGCGGATTAATCAAAGATAATGAAGACAAGTTTCACCCAGCAACATCAATGTCCATCCACGCAGGCAAATCAAGCGGAGGAGGTTTTCTACCATAGAGAACATCATCCATCATGACAGCCAACCCTCGGAATAGCGATGAATTACGTATACCGAAACGAACGACATTGTGCAGCAAGTTATCGGGGTGCGAATAGGGGCATACACGCACGCAGCGTCCGCAATCTGTGCCGGTCGTGTTCCAGAAGGTGAAACAGGTCTCTGCATTGATCTGCCAGCGCTTGACGCCGTCTATCTCGGTTCTGTCGTCAAATGAAATTGATTTGCTCGGGCAAACAACAGCACACTTTTTACAGCGGGCGCAGAAATCAAGGACAGAGTAGTCCCTTGTCCTTGAATCAGTAGCTAGCGGCAGATCTGTCGTCACAACGGCTAGCCGAACCCGAGGGCCGAGCTCGGGTGTCATCAATAACCCCATCCGGCCAATCTCGCCCAGCCCCGCGTCTCGAGCAACTAATGGGCACACAACCCGATAATTGCCATCAATGTGGGCACGTGCAGGGTAACCAAGATTGCGTATGAATGCAGCTATCTGGACGGCAATCGCACCTGAAGCTAAGTATTGCTGCGCTGACTCCATCACCGTTGGACCGTACGGAGCATGCTCGAGCATGTGCTTATCCATCTCAACCGTCAGCGCGAGGGCGAATTTGTGGTCCAAATCAACCGGTTGACCGTAGGGCTCGTTACGCCCGATGTGACTGTAGAGATGATATTCCCTGAGTTCCGTGACGCCTACCGATATTGCGCCTAGCTTCCTGCCCCAGTGCTTAATAAATTCAGTTATTCTCTCAGAGTCTGTGTGAACGCGCTCCGGCGCAGGCTCCTGCTCGAGGATTGCTTGAAACGAGCTAACAGCTTCAAAACTAGCTTCGGCGGCTGAGAACAAGATCGGATCAAAGTAGGTCGATCCATTAGCAAACAAACCGGGCCTGGATCTGAATTTATCGTCGAGCGCCTTTTTATCCGGCTTGCGCCGGTAGTATTCCTCAAAGCGCTCCGATCCGGGCGACAAGTGCGCACGCGCGAACATGATATCGCGTTCGTCAACCCGGGTCTTGGGTGTATCGTCCTCCGTAATATATTTCTGTCCCACCGGCACCAAAAAGATCGCCACCGCAAGAGCTGCCGTGATGAGCAGAAATATTGCCGCTATTTCATGGTTGGAAAAAGGTATGAACCCTGCCACCAGGTAAGGCAAAGAAAGCGGCACGCCCAAAAGAGCGATCCTAACCGCGGCGCGAAATTCGCGCTCCTTGAGGGACACGATTGCAGCACCAGACGACAAAGCAAAAAGAAGCACGCCGATTGTGGCTGAAAGGGCGCTGATGAAATGAATTGGGTCTACCTGCATGATGGCGTCAGCTCCCGGGTATGGTTTCCTTCATACTCGTTGGTAACCCACTTCTAATCTAAACGATTCGTCGTCATTATCGACGAGGTTGTTCTATCCTCTACGAAAGCTCGAAGTGATCCATCGCACGTTTTCAAGATGGCTGCTTTTAGCAAACTTCTGACCAAGCTACGGTCGCTCAAGTACGTTTCGAATCCGTTCTAAAGCTTCAACCAAGACAGATCGTGGGCAGGCGAGATTGACTCGCTCAAAACCTTCACCCTCGATGCCGAAGATGTAGCCTTCATCAAGGTAGACCCTGGCTTCTTCTAGCATCATGCGCTCTAATTCCTTGCTTCCAAGCCCCAAACTACGACAATCCAGCCAGGCCAGATACGTTCCTTCCAATGGCACGACTTTTATCTGCGGAAGATGCTCGGCTATGTACTTCTCCAAATACCTCAAATTACCCATGATGTAATCCAACACCTGGGAAAGCCACTCCTCCCCATGGTTGTATGCCGCTTCAAGTGCGACAATCCCAAAAGCCCCAACGCCTCCCAGCGCGGTTCTACCCAGGGTTTTCTTGAATCTGGCGCGAAGCTGCTCGTTGGCAATGGTGATGTTTGAGGTTTTCAAACCTGCAAGATTGAAGGTCTTACTGGGCGCCGTGCAGGTGATACTGCTTTGAGCGAAAGATTCGCTGATACCGGCAAAGGGAGTAAAAACATAACCCTCGAGGATCAAGTCCCCGTGTATCTCATCGGATACAACAAGCACGTTGTTCTTTAGACAGATCTCGCCGAAACGGAGCAGCTCATCTCGGGTCCAGACTCGCCCAACGGGATTATGGGGGCTGCACAAGATGGCCATTTTCACCTGTGGATCTTTGGTTTTCTGCTCAAGATCCGCAAAATCCATGCAGTAGCAGCCGTTTTCGTAGATCAGCGGGTTGGTGATGAGCACGCCGTCGCCGTTCTCAACGGCTTTGTTGAAAGGATAGTAGACCGGCGTCTGGATGAGCACTTTGTCCCCTGGCGAAATATATGTTTTTACGAGCATATTAAGCGCCGGCACCACGCCGGGGGTAGTACAAATCCACTCGGGTTCTATTTCCCACCCGTGACGCTTTTTCATCCAGTTCACGATAGCGTTGTAATACGAATCCGTAGGGGCTGTATAACCGAATAACCTGTGCTGCGCGCGGGCGACCAACGCATCCACAATTGGCTCGGGACAAGGAAAATCCATATCCGCGACCCACATGGGCAGGAGCCGAGCGCCTAATGAGGAGTCGTCTGGTTCTTCCCGGTAGAGCAAACCATCTCTGCGCTTAATGAATTCCCATTTGACGGAATTCGTTCCTTTACGATTGATCTCCCTATCGAAATCATATTTCATTACGACGATCTCCTTGGATGGCACCATCCCCTTTCAGATGTTGAAACTGCAGTTCCTAGAAGAGGAAAGGGATGAATAACTTGCTTCTTCGACGATATTCTTCGAATTTGGGGTATCTCGATAACGATTTGTCTTTCCGCAGCATATTGGGGAACCAGATGATTGCCACAAATAGCGACAAAATCACGATCGGCAGCCAATGCATGGCCAATAAGCTGAAGCCAAGGTAGATCAACAATTCCCCGAAATAATTCAGGTTCCGACTCCTGGCCATCATCCCATCGGTAATGAGTCTTTCTGGCTGCAGCTTCAGGGAGGTATATTTCTGCATATCCGTGCTGAAATGGAGAAACAAACCCAAAACATACAGGCTAACGCACGCTCCTAAATACCACGGCGGCGCTTGAACCTCTTGCGACATTAGAATCCAGGGCGCCACCCAATATAGCGTCAACCCAGCCCAGATATAGAGTCCATATCCCCAACCTGTCTCTTGCTCCCAGGATTTATCAGGGAACATTGAGCTCTTCAATACCCATAAAATTCCATATGTGCCGTGCAAAGTCAGGTATATCCATGCTGTTGGGTTCTGCCATTGGCTGAACATTGCCATCATCAACAATATTGCGGGGCCGGTCGCGGCTTTGTGTGTATCGATGAAGTGTTTCTGTTTCATATTCGAAAATATCTCCTTGCTTGCCTTCTAGTCCACGACCAAAATCGTCGTTTTTCCATTGTGTTTACAAATCGGCTTTTTTAAGTATCCGCTCAATAACCATCACAGTTGTAGGATGATGCTTATCACGATGTCGTTCAAACATCGGTCGCGCCTCATCCCGGGTCCATTCTTCTTTGCCCATGGTACGGAAGATCATTGCGAGAGCCACCATTCGACCATCTGACCCAACCATGCGCTCTATTCCGGGAAGCACGTCCTCGTAGCCGCTTTGAACCGCTATTTGATAGAAGCGATTCATCATGAAATAGTTATGGGTGCCCTTGAAATTAAATACACGCTCGAGTTGACGACAATCCTCAACAGGGATCCGTTCAGGGAGCATCAGCAGGAAAAGGCGGATCTGGTCTGAGATCCAATCGGCAACTTGATGGCTGTCAGGGAGAGAGCCGGATTCGTATGCGTCAATTCTGGCCTTTACGTCATCGAAGAGGCTCGAGCTGAGGACAGGAGCGCTCTCAGGGTAACCAGGCTCATAGAGCCATTCATCGATATCCACATTCTTGATTGCTTCTGGAAGCTCTTGCTCAAGAAAAGAGATGAAACCTTCAGTCGTCAGTGATTGAAAGCTGAAGGTGGCGATGTATTTCTTGATGAAGGCATCGAAAACCTCCCGACCCACAGATTTCTCCAACTGAAGGATGAAGGAGGCACCTTTTTCATAGGGTATTACAGAGAAGACCTCATCGGGGTCGATGCCTGTCTGCGAGTACTTTAAGCATGTCTTAACCGAATCCATTCCGAAGCGCTCCATGACCCTAAGCATTTGGATTCGCCTGATGGAGGAATAGAGTTGAGAATATTCATCTCCTTCAATAACCTCGGAAATTCGTGATTCAGCATACGTCGTCCACCCCTCGTTTAACCAAAAATCCTCCCAGGTGGCATTTGTAACTAAGTTTCCAGTCCAAGCATGCGCAAGTTCATGAGAGACAAGGTTAGCCCGACTGCGATCTCCTAAAATGCATGAGGGGGTAAGAAATGTCAGGCGTGGGTTTTCCATCCCTCCATACGGAAAGGAGGGGGGCAAGATCAAAACGTCATAGCGATCCCACAGGTAAGGACCGAATAATTTCTCGGCTTCGATGAGAGTCTGTTCATTTTTAGTAAATTCCCAAACAGCAGATTCAATGATCTCTGGCTCGGAATATACGCCAGTGCGCGGCCCCAAGTCTTCGAAAGCGAGATTCCCAACTGCAATTCCGAAAAGATACGAAGGGATCGGCTGGGGCATCCTGTATCGATATTGGCGGGTCTCTTCCAAATTTTCGGTTTCAATGTGCTCAGCGGCCATGACGGCCATCAGCGGACGTCGAACCTCTACTGTTGCTTCATACGTGAAGCGAACAGATGGGGAATCCTGGCATGGGAATATGCTGCGGGCGTGAATGGACTGACATTGACTATAAAGGAAAGGATGCTCCCCTCCAGCAGTTTGCTCCGGTGTCACCCACTGCAAAGCGCTGGCTTCCGGTGAGGTGGTCACCTCTATCGTGAACTCTGAAAAACCATCAAGGTCCTTTAAGTGAAGGCGATCGCCCACTATCGAATCATGTTGATCGATCTCCCAAAGGATCTCCTGATCGTCCTTGTAAACTCGGGTGATATTCAGATCACGAGTGTCCAGGAAGAATGAGCCGCTTACAGGTTCCTCAAGGCGATAGGTGGCTTTAATCTTCAGGATTTTCGCCGAGAAATCGGCGTCTATCCCAAAAAGGATATGAGCGATTTTCCCCTGTTCGGTATCTGTATAAGAGTGAGGATCTGAGAATTTCATTGTTTTACCTCCTACCGGATCGTAAGCTGCTCGTGGGTTGGGCGGCCTGCCGCGCTGCACGTTCAGCAGATCAACCTGCCGCGCTGCACCCTGTCAGGCTAAGGGCGAAGGAACGGGTTCCAACCGTGAACGGGGCGCACTAGCTTGAGTATAGAAGCAACCTAGTACCGCTCACTTGCGTAGTCGATGACCACTGCGACTAGCATATCGTCTCTGTTGATTTACCACCAGCCATGCGGTGAACCATGAAATATTTGAGCCTACTACACACAGGTGCTTAATGTAGTGGTTTCGACGAAGCGTGATAATAAGAAGAGGCTTCTTGCCCCGACAATAGCTCACTCACGCGCCATAACTGACGGGCCAAGTTTTGGTCATAAGACAAGGGGGATGATTGCACAGTCTCCCTCTTGACGTAATACTGGCCTGTCAAACCTTCAACGTCAGGTGAGGATGCTAGGTAGATGGATGTCCTCGCTCCCTCTTCCGGCGTAATGGCGAAGAAACCCATGATCCATTTGAGTATCGGCCCTATCACCGAAAAGTTGGTGCGCCAGATATCCGTAGCGATGTGTCCCGGGTGGAGAGCATTAACTGTGACCGTACTCCCCTCGAGCCGACGAGCGAGCTCGTAAGTGAACAAGATGTTTGCCAGCTTCGAGCGGGCGTACGCTTTCATACCGAAGTACCCTCGCTTGAACTCCAGATTGTTAAAATCCATCGAGCCATATTGATGAGCGTCAGAGGAGACATTGATGATCCGAGCCGAGGGGCTCATCTTGATCACGTCTAATAACAGGTTGGTGAGCAAAAATGGCGCAAGGTGGTTAACGAGAAACGTCATCTCTACACCGTACGCCGTTTGACGACGGGTATTGAAGTATGCTCCTGCATTATTGATAAGAACATCGAGGCGTGAATACCGGTTCTGAAAGGATGAAACGAGATCCCATACTTGTTGAAGATCAGCGAAATCGGCCAGCAGATAATGAACAGAATTACTGCCGGTCTCAGATTGGATTCGTTGGACTGTGTCTTCCGCTTTCTGCTGACTTCGACCGACAACGATAACCTGCGCGCCTCTCGCTGCAAGAGCTGCAGCGGTAATCTCACCAATACCGGAGGTGGCGCCTGTAACCAAACACACTTTTCCATCCATGTCTGCGGTCGAATTGGCTGCGTTACGCATCATTCTTTACTTATGTGGGACTGACACTTATCACATCGACACAAAAAAACCGGTGAAGTATGGAACGAGCCAGATAACCCAGACAAGGACGCTGAATTTATGGAAATTAGCGATTGCCTTCTCATC
>SOJU01000035.1 GCA_004376465.1 Anaerolineales bacterium
CTCCTGAGTCTGCACCGCAGGCTGCGCGGGAAAGGCATTCGCGGTCCGGTTGGGACTTCTGGTCCATTTGTAGATATGTTAGCAGACTCCGATATCACACCTGAAATGCTCGAGTCGAACGTCATGAACTCCCTCAATCTTGAAGCATTTCCAATCACGGCGCAGACCTACCCGCGCATGCAAGACTATCGATTGATCAGCGGCTTAGCCGACGTCGCTGGCGCCTTACATAAGTTCGCCTTCGATCTGCGCCTGCTGCAATCACCCGGGTTCGGCGGTCTTCAGGAGCCCTTTGGTGATAAACAAGTTGGATCGAGCGCGATGCCATTCAAACGCAATCCGGTGGCAGCGGAGAAGATTTGCTCACTGGCTCGAGAGGCCGCAGCCTGGGTGGATGTCGCCTGGCAGAATGGCGCCACATCCCTTCTCGAGCGAACGCTTGACGATTCCGCCAACCGGCGCAGCATGATCCCAGAGGCGTTCTTAGCTTGCGATGAAATGCTGCGCACTACATCTCAAATTCTCCAGGAGTTGGTCATCGACCGCGATCACTTCCAATCCCAACTCAAGCGCTTTGGACCATTCGCCGCGATCGAGCGCGTTTTAACCGCTCTTGTCCAGGCTGGTGCCGACCGCCAAGAGATGCATGAACGACTTCGCCAGCACAGTATGAAAGCATGGGAGACCTATCAAACAAAGGGGAAAAACCCGCTTAAGGGCTTATTATCCAAGGACACTGCCCTGCTTAAGTACGTGCAGCCGGCACGAATCCGTAAACTGCTGGATGCGAGCACCTATGTTGGTCTTGCTCCGGTGAGAGCGAAGGAAATGGCGGCGCGCATTCGCGAGCGATTAGCCCCAGAGCAGAAAGAATAGAATTCAGGAGTTATACCTACCCACTCGGCAGCGCACTGGGTAGATTGAATGCGGTGTTTCTTTTGTTTTCTAGTGGATTGAATTTACAAGTATTGACATTGGATAACCAGGCTTATTCGAAGCAGTAAACCGACCATAGAGGGCAGACAACGATGGTGTTCTTCCTCTTTTTTGCAGCAATGTTCGCCGTCCTTGATTGGATTGCAGTCGCAACAAACCGCCGGCGGCTCGAATACGTCGCCAAACCCGCAACCATGCTGGGGTTGGTCTTATGGTTCGCGACCACCCTGCCTGCTGTGCCTACCCCAGCCGGCACCTGGTTCCTTCTCGGAATGGGTATTTTCCTCGCCGGGGATATTTTTTTGATGCTTCCGCCGGAAAATTTCATCAAAGGGCTGCTCGCCTTCCTCCTGGGCAACATCGCTTATATCGTCGCCTTCAATCTCCCGCAGCCGATATTCCAACCTCTATCCCTTGTTTTTCTTGCAGTCATAGGCGCCATAGCCGTGTTCCTTTTAAGACGTATCACTCGGGCTTTGCGTGCAAATAAGCAGGGCGAACTCATCGGACCGATGATTGCATATGCCGCCGTCCTCGGTCTCACCTTTTTCTCAACCCTATCAACACTCTTGCGAGCGACCTGGCCCCCACAAGCCGCGGTTCTTGCGGCGATCGGCGGTGGGTTATTCGTCCTCTCAGACAGCATGTTAGGGTGGAGCCGCTACGTTAAGCCGATTCCGAACGGACGACTCATAACAATCATCACCTACCATCTCTCTCAGCTTTTCTTGGCAACGTCATTCCTTCTATTCCTGGGTTTGATCGCGCTCTGAAGCTCCAGGCTTGGCTTCTGATTATCCTCTGCTAATCAATTTAGACGCGGAGCTTCTCCCACAACACAGTTCGACTTAGCCAGTCATTGTGTGGTTTGGTTTGTGGTTAATGGTTAGATCGTGGGGGGGAGCGTTGCTTCCAGTATCCTTTGGGGAATGATTTGAGGTCCTTGATTCGTGTTGCGCCGCAATTGGGTCCGCCGAAACGACTGCCCAAGATCGTCTCAACTCACACTTGAGTGAAATGCTCAGCTTCAATCTCGCGCCAGTCGGTTCCCTGGGGCAAACGTAAGTATGCGCCCAGGAGTGGGTGAACCTCGCGGATCATCTCCGCCATTCGCAGCGCGATGCGTCGGATAGAAAAATGTGCGTTCTTGTCTGCTCTCAACTCACAGAAATGATACACCTCGCGCAGATTCATCGTCATCAAAACCCTGCGGTTGAAGCCATTCGGCACCAGGTAGGCAGCGACATGTGGATTCCAGGCTTCAAGTTGGCTGAACGCATCAGCAGCCTGCTCCATCGCCTTTCTGTAAGACGTTTCGAAGTCCGCATCCACGATTAGGCGTGGAACAGCGTACCCCAGATCAGCTCTTAACCGTTGGGGGGTTTGAGTCATCATACGGTGGCGTTTTAGCTCGAAGTAAGCCCCTTGATCGAGCGTTGCGTCGAATGTGTAATAAGCATGTTCCAGCTCTCGCACCGGGGCATCGAAGCGATCGAGTCTTCCCAGAAGCACCTCGGCTAATTCCTTGAGTCGGTCTCCATCCATCTCTCGCACAGTCTTCATTACCGTTGCGAAACTCGCTCCTCCTGGCGAAAAAAGCGCAGCCGCAAGGATTCGCAGTTCGGCTTCAGGATCGTAATCGACCAACTCGAGCATCCCTGCCATCGGTTCAACAGGAAAAGCAGCTGCGCGTGCTGAAAAATCCGCGCTAATGTTCTCGAGATATGGAACCCGGTCGGCGTATTTGACCAAGGTCGGTATCTCCACTTGAGCAACCTCTTTTACTCGCTCACCAATTTCCTGAACCTCGCGCAGGGGATGAGACAGCATCTTACGAATCGCATGCTCTAGCACGCGTGCGTTGGCGGTCATACCCACATTGGCCAGGGATGCTGCTGGCAGAAGAAAGCGGCACGCATCGATATAGCGGGAACGAATTCGACCATCCCAGCGCTCCTCACTCTCGCCCTCCGCGCGTGGATGCGCGCTGGCGACAACATCTTTCACAGGCGCTATGGATTGCATGTAGGTGTCGAACAACAAGTCGCAGGTTTGGCGATAGATCTTCTCTATCGATCCATCCTGTACTTCGGGCGGGATGTAGTATCCCTGACGGTCCCATTTCTGATAACGGGTTGATTTCTCGGTGTAGGAAGCCAGACGGTTTGACTCAATACACTCGATCGCCAAACGGGATACGTTCTCGAGGGCCAGATGCAAGACGGCATGTTCAGCAACCGAGGCGTGTCCGTACCCTACTACCCATCGCTCATGGAACTCTGCGGATTTCTCATCGGTCAGTTCGGCCGCGATTTCACGAAATGAAAGCGGTGACCTGGACGTTTTAGCAAAGGCCACCGCAATTGTCTCTGGATTGAGCTCATCAGGCCGCAGCAGGTAGATCTCCCGCTTAAAATTCTCAGGCATCCTGTCCCTCCGCGTCTTGATTCAGAATCACACGCGCACGTTGAATGTCCCGCCCAATGCGAGAAAGTAGTAGTTCCGTATTCGAGAAACGTCGTTCATCACGAAGGCGAGCGATAAATTCAAGGCGTAATTCCTTTCCGTAGATATCCGCGCTGAAATCCAGCAGATGAGTTTCAACAATCGCCTGTTCGAGATTGTCTTCGAAGGTCGGTCTAACGCCAATGTTCGTCACCGCCTTATAGCGTTGTCCGTCGAAGCTCGCCCAACAGGCATACACGCCCGAGCGTGGGTATGCCCTTTCTTCCCAGATTTCCAGATTCGCCGTGGGAATCCCCAGCGCCCGTCCACGGCCTGAACCCGGAACCACCTTCCCTGGAACGACGAATGACCGACCGAGGTATTTAGCGGTTCGAGCTACATCTCCGGAGCGCAGTGCTTCACGCACCCGCGTCGAGCTTACAACCTCACCGCCAAGAAGGGCCGGGGGGATAACATGCAGCGTAAATCCGCGCTCTAAACCAGCGGCGGCGAGGAAGTGGCGATTTCCCTCACGCTTATACCCCAGCGCGAAATCTTCACCAATCCACAGACTTTTTAGACCCAAACGTGCCTTTAATCGATCGAGGAAGATCCCGGCTGGGATCTCGGCCATACTTCGGTCGAATTGCTGCGTGATGACATAGTCCACGCCCAATTCACCAAGCAAATCAGCTTTCTCCTCAGGTGTGTTGATATAAAAAGCAGGCGTCCTGCCACGTAAAAATACGGAGGGGTGAGGAAAAAAAGTAAGAACGACAGCCGGACGATTCTCCCCATGTGCATGTTCGACGAGCGCCTTGATCAACGCCTGGTGCCCTCGATGAACCCCATCGAAAGATCCAATCGTAAGATCGCTTTGTTCCAATTGAACGGTGAAAAAGTCTCGCAGATGCTGCACAGGTGACTTCAGCGGTTGAATACTTTCTTTGGATGCCATTTTGTGCCGTCCTCGACAGCCTCAAGGATGGCGACTAGATCACCATCAGGCCCGATTGCAACCGCCATTCCAGTGGCGGGTGCGTCTGCAGGAATGAGACGGCCGAATGTCACATCTTCATAATTTTTGCCCTCAACACTGATTCTTGGAAAATCAGGTAGGGCATCAACGGCGGGCCGCAGATATTCGTCCCACGTACCGTCGATAAATCCCAGCTCTAACTTTCTGAGCGAAACGCATTCTTCGATTGTGAAATGACCTGATTTCGTCCTCCGTAGGTTTGCCAAATGGGCGCCAGTCCCCAATTGCTCTCCCATATCGTGCGCAAGCGAACGGATGTACGTTCCAGCTGAACACTCGATTTCTAAAACCAAATCTGGGGGGTTGTATTCTACAAGAGTCATTTTATAGATTGTTACATCTCTTGAATCAAGATCGAATTCCTTCCCCGCGCGCGCCAATTCATAGGCTTTTTTGCCTTGGATTTTTATCGCGCTGTACGGTGGTGGTATTTGTTCGATCTTGCCCGAAAACTCAGGAATAACGGCTTGGATATCTTCTTCGGTTGGCACCGCTCCACTCAGGTGAACGACAGCCCCCTCTGCGTCGTAGGTTTTTGTGCTCGCGCCGAAGCGGATCACGGCTTCATAACGTTTTGAAGCCGTACTGAGATATTCGCTCAATCGGGTTGCCGATCCCAAGCAGAGGACGAGAACACCCGACGCTCGAGGGTCGAGCGTTCCTGCATGACCCACCTTACGCACCCCTGTCTCCTTGCGAACAATACTAACGACCTTATGCGAGGTCGGGCCGGTAGGTTTATCGACGAGGATGATCCCAAAGCGATTCATGCAGATTCCTCCGGAGAAGGTGAGATGATCCCCCGGGTTGCGGTCAGGACACGCTCCTGAACCTCCTGCATATCTCCTTCTATTGTGGCGCCGGCAGCTTGTTCATGACCGCCTCCTCCGAAGGAGAATGCGATCGCGGCCACATCCACCCCCGGTCGCGACCGCCAACTGACTTTCACCTTACCACCGATTTGTTCAATGAAGATCATGACCACTTGAATCCCCTCGATCGTCGCAAGGAGGTTCACCAAATCGGCATCGTCGGAGCCGGGGTATCCCACTGCCTTTCGGTCCTCAATTGTGAGGCTCGTCCACAAGATACCATTCTCCTTCTCGAGACGGTTCAAACCCTTGCCCCAGTATTGAACGCTCACAAAATTACGCTGATTGAGCACTCGCGCGTAAATTTCCGCCATGGGAGCCCCCAGGCTGATAAGTTCTGATGCGATCTCCAGCGTTCTCGGTGTGACGCTATCTGTGCGGAAGCCTATCGTATCTGTGATCAAACCAGTCATCAGGTTGGTGGCGACATAAGTGTCGATTTCCAAACCAAACTGCGGGATGACATCGAAGAGAATTTCTGTCGTGGCGGAGGCTTTGTGATTGACTATGTTGATATCAGCATAATCGGTATTGGTTGGGTGGTGGTCGATATTAATATCAGGCTGCCGCGGCAGGGTCTCCACGGGAAAACCTGTCCGCTGGAGATCCGCGGCGTCCACTAAGATCAATAAATCACCATTGCTCGGGATTTTCGAAGTAACCTTATCTGCGCCCGGCAGGAAGCGAAAACGAGACGGTACACCTTCTAAAAGAACCGGGGTGACATTTTTCCCGGCTCGTTCTAAGCTCAGTGTTAGAGCTAGCAGCGAGCCTATAGCATCCCCATCTGGCCGTTCGTGGGAAAGGATGATGACCTGCTGTGCGGCGTTAAGAACCGCCTTGGCCTTCTCAATCGTCGTTTCCGCCACTCACGTCTCCTGCTTTTTCACCGCGCTCCTCTTGCAGGCTGTCTAACAGTTCTTCAATGCGCGCTCCACGTTCATGAGACGCGTCCCAACGGAAGCGGAGTTGGGGGAAGCTTCGCAATTGTATGCGTGCTGCCAGTTGGCTGCGTAAATATCCTTGCGCTCCTTCCAATCCCGCGAGGACATCATCCATCCGCTCATCGTCTCCACTGGCGACTACATATATCTGTGCATAAGCCAGTTCCCGATCCACATCCACAGCCGTGATTGTGACCATGGCCAAGCGTGGGTCGGCAACATTCCGCATGAGGATGTCGGCCAATTCCTCTTGTATACGTTCTGCAACCTTACGGGCGCGCGCCTTAGTCGCCATCGCTCAGCCTCACGTAATGGGAACGGTCTCTTCAGTAAAGCATTCCAGAATATCGCCCTCTTTGAAGGACTCGAAACCCTTCAAGCCAATACCGCACTCGAAGCCGTTCCGAATTTCCCGAACGTCGTCCTTCTCATGCCTGAGAGAGGAGATAGGGCCATTGAAAAGCTCCTCATCCTCGCGCAGCACCAACATACGTCCACTGCGTTGTATCTCCCCTTCAGTGACAATGCAGCCGGCGATATTACCTAGCTTGGGAATTCGGAAAACCGCACGCACGCGCGCTTTGCCAAGCACCACTCTGCGCGTCTCAGGTTCCAACATACCCTTAAGCGCCAGCTCTATGTCCTCTGTAAGGCGATAGATAATATCGTACACGCGGATGTCCACATTCTCCACATCGGCACAATTCTTTGCGACTTGATCTGCGGTCACGTTAAATCCGATGACGATACCTTGAGATGCTGCAGCGAGCATGACATCGTTTTCACTGATGTTGCCAGTGCCGGCATGGAGAATATTCACTTTGATTTCGCCTACGCTAAGTTTTTCAAGTGAATTGACAATCGGTTCAAGAGACCCCTGAACATCGGCCTTTACGACAAGTCGTAGTTCCTTAACCTCTCCTGCTTTATACGCCGCGAAGAGCTGCTCAAGGGACTGCGCTTTGGAAGGACCGCGGGAGCGCTCTTGCTGCTCGAGCTTTCGCTTCTCGGCAATGATGCGCGCCTCGCGCTCACTCTCAACGACGGTGAAGAGTTCTCCAGCGAGAGGCACTTCTGAGAGTCCCATAACGAATGCGGGCTGCGATGGCCTGACGACCTTAATCGACTCACCCTGGAAATCAAACATCGCCCGGATTTTCCCGCAGGATGTACCCACCAAAATGGCATCTCCAATGCGCAGGGTTCCATTTTGAACCAGGAACGTCGCAACGACGCCCTTGGCTTTATCCAACTCGGCTTCAATCACCGTTCCGATGACTTTCCCTGAGGGGTTGGCTTTAATTTCCGTAGAGTCAGCGACGAGATTGATCGCTTCAAGCAGGTCTTCCAGCCCGTCCTTTTCCTTGGCTGAAACGGGAACAACCATCGTATCGCCTTCCCAGTCATCTGGAATAAGCCCGATATCAGACAACTCTTGTTTGACCTTATCGGGATTGGCGCTGGGGCGATCGATTTTATTAAGGGCGACGATGATCGGCACACGAGCAGCTTGTATATGCGC
The DNA here is from genome assembly GCA_004376465.1 of Anaerolineales bacterium. Lineage (GTDB taxonomy): Bacteria > Chloroflexota > Anaerolineae > Anaerolineales > E44-bin32 > E44-bin32. Next base: position 7,759 of record SOJU01000035.1, read on the forward strand.
CAGCGCTTCACGCGTCTGAGGCATTACGCCATCATCCGCGGCGACAACCAGCACAGCGATGTCAGCTCCCTTGGCTCCGCGCGCACGCATAGCCGTGAAAGCGGCATGTCCGGGTGTGTCCAGAAAGGTGATTAGCTGCCCATTATGTTCAACTTGATAGGCAGAGATGCGCTGAGTTATACCTCCGGCCTCCCCCTCGGCGACATTCGTCATGCGAATGGCATCCAGCAGTGTAGTCTTGCCGTGGTCAACATGCCCCAGCACTGTTACAACTGGCGGTCGGTCCTTTAACGTTTTGGGATCTTCCTCTTCGATCAATTGTCTCCAGAGCGGCAGCTCGCCCGCTTCTTCAAGTTCGTCTTCAGCTGCGGCAAGAGGTTCCGCTTCAAAACCGAACTCAGCGATCACGATCGCCGCCGTATCGAAATCTACTTGCTGGTTGATATTCGCCATCACACCATTCGCCATCAACTGCTTGATGACTTCGATCGGGCTGACATCAACCATTTCCGCCAGGTCACGCACTGTAACTGTTGATGGGATTTCTACGGTCTTTACGCCATTCTCGCTCATATAGCACCTCCGGGTCGAGCACTCCGGCAGCACCGAGCGAGTTGGCCGGGGGAATTACAGGTGTTTCTGTGGTTCGGCCACTCCGTGCTCGGCGCGGACAGCGAAAGCTTTCGCTTCAGCCATTCTGCTCGTCTGTCAGACTATTCATGTACGCT
>SOJU01000087.1 GCA_004376465.1 Anaerolineales bacterium
TAATGTAAGGGACCCTGTTTGTAAGCGGGGTTCTTCTTATGGACGCCTTGATTACATAGCCTCCAGCGTCCCTCTTCTTTTTGCCAACACCTCGATCCAGCGGAAGAGCACATAACCACACATAATGTAGATTATCCCGATGCCGATCTCCTCGATCATCGCCGGTCGAACTTCGCGAAACGTGGCTCCGTCAATGATGGCGCGTGCGCTGGCGATGCCGCGTGTGAGAGGAAGAAAGTTGGAGACAGCTTGAAGCGCAGGTGGGAGGCGATCGATGGCGATGTTGGAACCCGAGAGTACCAAAAGCAAGAAGTAGGCGGTGTTGTTAATAAACATAACATTGCGCGTAATTAAGCTTAGACTTCCCAGCAGGAGACCTAGCCCCGATGTGCTGAAGGTTGTGACGGCAATGACGAGGAGGAGCGCCCATGGGTCTGTATTCGATAGATCGAGTCCAAGGAGGGTGACGCCCCAGGCGAAGCCGATGAGTACGCCGAAAATTCCATCGATTACATGGATCACCGCTCGCCCGAGGAACATCGTCATCCGATTCGCCGGGGTCCCGAACAGATAGGGCAGCGTTCCATTCCAACGGTCGCCAGCGATGCTGAAAGTGACGCCAAAGATCCCGCTTAGAGCGGTGATTTGGATTGCGTTCCCGATGATATAGAAGTCCGCTGATTCCCCCGACGTGCCGAACTTGCCCATGAGTGTGAAGAAAAGGATTTGAGCTAGAGGGCCCACAACCTTCGTAGCGATATATTGAGAGGGTCGAAACCAAGCAAAGAGAGCGATGTAAGAGAGAACTGCTCCCTGGAAGAATAAACGAATATTGGCAATCACTTTCGACATCTCAGTACCCAGTTAAATATCCCTAGAAACCAACCGGAATATCCAATCACTTCATTGCCCAATGAGGGTGGCATCAACACGCGCCTTGAAGAGCATCTTCTTGAACAGCCAGAAAGCCAGGAAGAGGTACAGCACGCCAAGAAGCGCCATCATTGCCCACGGCAGACTTATATCCAAAATATCCGGGTTTCCGCTGGAGGACATATGCAAAGCGACCGCAGCCCAGTAAGGTGCAAGTATGTAGCTGAGCGGTGTCGTCCACTGAGGCAGTATGGCAATGGGGAAGAGGAATCCGGCAAGTATGAACACCGGGAATTCCAGGCCGTTCGACCAGCGCTGCATATCTGGGTTCAATACGAATAGCGTTGCCAAGACAAGACCCATGCATACAAGCGAGAGCACGGTCAGGACGATGGAAACGATGAAGAGTGAGGGCGATTCAACGCTCAGCGGGTATCCAAAGATAATCGACGCGCACGTGTAGGCAATGATCATGGAACCCAGAGACTGCGTTACAAAGGCCAGATTCTTTCCGAACACAATTACCCCCAAAGGAGTAGGCATGGCGACGAGCACTTCCAGAGTCCCGGTCCACCGTTCTCGGGTGATGCTGCTTCCACTTTGGAAAAGGACGCTATCCCAAAGGCCTGTGAGACCACTTCCAACGACAATGAAAATCACAACCCCATCTCCCTGTTCACCCAGGATAAAGAGGGCCATTATGGCGATGAGCAGAGGCTGGACGAAGATGCCGAACAAGATGAAGGCGTCCATCATGGACTGCTTTAGGGTGAAGATATAAGCAAGCTTTATTACACGAATGTAGGCCTTCAACATGCCGGGTTTCATCAACTGGTTAATCGTCTCCTGGTTTGTCCACGAAGTTGTTGCCGCGCTCTTGACCGGAATGACTTTAGAGTCACCGTAGGATCCAATGTGTCGTTAGATTTTGCCCCCCACAAGTCTGACGTAGGCATCCTCGAGTGTCGGTTCACGAACTGCCACTTTCCCGACTCGAACGCCTTCCAAAGCAGAAAGAAGTGGTGGGATGGCTTCAGATCCTTTCGCTGAGTGAACATGAAGCGCCTGCTTTTGGTCTAGGTCTTCAACAGATACTGTGTCAACAAAGGGAAGGTTTCGAATTCGGGTCAATACCTCCTCGGGCACCCCAAAGACTTCGATTTCGATCACAGAGAGATCGCTCACCAACTGCTTCAATGCTTCAGGTGTGTCGAGGGCGACGATGCGTCCTTGATCGATGACCGCGACTCGTTCGCAAAGCGCATCGGCTTCAAACATATAGTGAGTCGTCAAGAGGATGGTCTTCTTCTCAGATTGCAGGTCGCGGATCACCTGGCGAATTTCCCGCCCTCCGACGGGATCTAGCCCCATTGTCGGCTCATCGAGGAAGAGGACTTCGGGGTCGTGCAGCAGCGTCCGGGCAATATGAAGGCGCTGCTTCATCCCGCGCGAATAGCCCTCGACTTTTTCATCCCCTCGATCCGAGAGGCCTACTAACTCAAGTAATTGCGGGATGCGCTTCATGGTGACATCTGGATCAACGTGGTAGAGGCTGGCGAAGTATCGCAGATTGTCGATCCCGGAAAGCCGCCAGTACAGGCCTCGCTCCCCGCCGAAGATGAAACCAATCCTTGATCGGATCTCATTTGCTTGGTTAACGACGTCGTAACCAAGGATTTTCGCCGTGCCGCCAGTAGGGATGAGAAGTGTTGTGAGCATCTTGATCATCGTGGTTTTACCGGCGCCATTAGGACCGAGCAAACCGAAGAGTTCACCCCGATTAACGTCAAAGGTAATACCGTCGACGGCGACTATTTCTTTTGTCTTCCTGCGGATAACGCCGATGGTTGTCTTGTATATTCGTCGCAGCTCTCTTACTTCGATCGTGTTCAAAATACTCCCCTTGGATATGCCAGTATATGTTCAAAAACTCGGTTTGATACGTCAGATTAGCACGATTGTTCCATCGCTTCAAGCACTATTTTGTCATTTGCCGCAGATTTTATGATGGTATGGAGCTGGGTACAGCAAATTCGCTTTGTCACCCACACAATTTGGAGGAGAACGTTAAAATAAAAGGGCTGCCCCAGAAGGGCAGCCCACTTCATTTTATTGTATGGAGTGGCAGGGGATCGAATTACAAGGCCGAACGTTTACCCTAGCCCTAGATGATTTTGCCTCATTCGGTTGAGGGGAGTACAAGCTTATCCCTGCATCTCCTCGACGCCGAAGGCTGCTTTCGTTCCCGGCAGCAAGCCGTAGATCAGGATGAGCGAGTTCAGGAAGAGTGCAACCGAGATCGCCTCCCAGGGTGTCCCACCGATGACCGAGAACAGACCGAGGATGATATTCAATGTCGCCATGACGACGACGAAGAGCCAGCCCTGGATGTCCACGGCCCACAGCATGCGGGCAACCCAGAGCCAGATAGCGGCCATGATGCCCCATAGAATTGCGCCGAACATGTTAAAGGTAAAGAACTTAAACAGTCCGAGCGGGCCTGTGACCGGCCATAAGTGCAGCATCTGCAGCGTATAAATGATAGCAATTACCCCAGCAAATCCAGCCAGGATTGCTAGCAGTGTTACACCAATCGGTCGTTTCTTTTCCATTTTCATCTCTCCTTAGTAATTTGTCGTTCTTGAGATTCACTTTCCTGCATATGCAAACACCCGCTATTGCAGAAAGTTACGAGTCTCACCCTCTTATGGCTTTGATACTCCATCTTCATCGAACGCTTCAGAGATGCGGTTGACATTCTCGTTATCCAACTTGATGTTCACATCGTAGGTTGTGAAAGGCATCTCGATACCGGCCCCCTCGAGCGCGGTATAGAGTGCCTGGTTAACCTTATCAAACATCCGGCGTGTGTCGATATAAGATTCGATCCACCAGCGTACACGGAAAGTCATCGTTGTATCGCCAAACTCCAGGAATAACGCATCCACGGATTTTTCTTCGAGCACGCCATCGATCTTCTTTACGGTTTCAATAATAATGTGCCGTATTTCATCGATATCCTGCCCATAGCCTATTCCTAGTTCAATCTGCACTCTGTATCTCGAATCGGGGAAAGAGTAGTTCACCACAGCGGAAGATCCCATTGTGGAGTTGGGAATAATCACGAGGCGGTTGTCACGCGTGAGGATCTTCGTAGTGCGCATCCCAATTTCGACCACATCACCCCAAGTATCTACCTTATCGACTTGAATACGGTCGCCGACACGGAAGGGTTGATCGATCAGGAGGATAATCCCACTGATGAAGTCTGCGATTGTGTCCTGAGCGGCGAGGGATAGCGCTAAACCACCGAGACCTAAAACAGCTGTGACTGCCGTAATGCTGATTCCGTAATAATCGAGCAAGATGGTTATGAAAATAAATACGACAAAAAATTTCACCAGCCATCCGGCCAATTGCATTAAGGTCTTGACCTGATTGGGATCCATCCGCTGAGAAAGACGGTCTTGAAGTTGAGCCAAGGCAACACCGACTAATTTCCAAGCAATGAAGAAAGCGGTCACAAGATACAACGTAAAGGAGATGTCACGGATCATCGTTTTAAGGTCGGCATTAATAAACTGTAGCCGCAGCAGGGCGATCTCGACAGCAAATATGGTGATGAACCAGCGGATTTGATCATTCAAACCAGTGAGGAGACGGTCATCGATATCTGTTGCCGTGCGCTTAACCACCCTTCGCAGGAATGATTGGATGAGCCACATCCCCATTTTGTAGAGGAAAAGAGCGAGCGCGATCGATATGGCGAGGTTGATCCAATCTGCGGAAGATAGCCACAGGAAATTAAAATCTTCGATTCCCACGGTCTCAGTAAAACTCTCAACAACAGCCTCAACTGCACCTGGTATGACTGTAGGCACGGGGGTTCGGGTCTCATGGACATTCTCACCAGACCCTGCACTCGTGTCGCCGCCGGGTACGTACGTGCTGATTGCATCGATGGTCTCCGATGTTTCCGAAGTCGCCTTGATGGTGGCTTCTGGTGCCGGTTCCACCGGTTGTTCGGAACCACTGCACGCCGCCAGGAAGACAGCTCCTATAGCGAGCAGGATAACAACCGTCATGATGGTCGATTTTAATTTCACGATCAACCTCCTATGAATAATGCCGACACGATGCTAAGTACACGATTTACCGGGTGGCATTATCTCCTTTCAACAAGTGTATGTGTTCAATTCTATTCGTCCGTCGAACGATGGCAATAATCTTGGGTAGCTAATCTGCACCCTAATCGCGCGGTCTGTCCATATAAAATTCAAAAGATAAGATGCCTGAATTCGAGATCAAGATTGCGACTCACTCCTGACCCACATGAAAAATAGATAAACGCGTAATCTCACTTATGGGTTACTTAAAGCTCCTCTTGAATATTTGCATGGAGAAAATGGTTTATAAAAAAACTGACTGATCTTCAGGACTTGAACTGCTGGGTGAGTTCATGCACGAAGAATAAGGCTTTCGAGGGTTCCGAAAAGCGGTCAGGAAACGCCTGGCAGACCTGTTGGGCGATGCGTCCCACTGAAGTTTCGCCATCCAATTTCTCCAGAATGAATACTGCGACCTCACCGTCTTTGCCCAGCCCAGGCTGCTCGTTCGAAATGTGTGGCGCAATCAGCTTGTTCTCATAGGCTTTAGCAATCGTCGTGGACTGTTCGAAATCCGCCTTGATGACATCGGGATCACTCTGCGATTGAACGGACGTGTGCCAGCGCCATTCATATGCGTCGCCCATAAGCTCCGCGTGAAGTGATAGGTTGACCGTGTCTCCCGCGGTGATCGGTATGGGTTCGAGCAGCGGGAAAAAGCCTCGACCATAGACTTCTGAGATGTTCTCGACATCTGGTCCATTCGAGAATCCAATATCATCGATCAATTCGGTGTCAAACCAGACGAGCCAACCGTATGCTTTCCCGTCTCTGGTGGCGCGCTGCACGATGTCGGAATTGCTCACATTTGGGTCCTTGATGGAGGCGTAAACCAGGGTCGTCCATACATGGGGTTCGGTGAGCAAATGGCGCGCTCGAATTCGATCGGGCACTACATTGCTCCATGAGTTGAGCGTGGCCCGCTTGATGGGTTCCATCGAGAGTGCGTAGGGTTTGCTCCACGGGTTGATCATTTCCTTATAAGCAGCACGGGAATCTACCAATGCTGTCCATACCACATCGCGGCCGGGAATCAAGAATCCTCCTTTGGCGAGGTGGCGCTCCCGTGCATCAACAATCGTGGAGATATGTTCTCCGTACAAGGGTAATGAACCACGTATATCGGATACGATGATATCGGCGCGTTCCGGCAGCGTCACATGGGTCGAGAGGTCCTGATAAAAATCGATGCGATCAGCGAAGCCATTGACGCTGGCCACTTCCCTCGCCAGATGCACGACATCATTGGGTTCAATCGCGTACACTTTCCTGGCGCCAAATTTGGCCGCCAACAGCGCATGGAGGCCGGGGCCCGTCCCAATGTCCAGGACCACCGAATCAGGTTTAATTGCCTCTTTCAATGCAAGGGCATAGGCGTCCATGCGCACGCGGTCGGCAATCATGTCAGCGTAATCGGTTAAATCATACATAGAGACGTATTCTGCTTAATTACAATGACGCAGCTCTGAGAGAGACAACGTTATAATTCTCCCTGAAAGCTGCGCCATAATTCGATGTTTTACCGGTCATCTATCGCTATAGGTGAAGCAGTTCCTTCTTCTTGGCTTCAAACTCTTCGTCGGTGATAACGCCTTTCTTGTTCAGCTCGGATAGGCGCTCGAGCTCTTCGAGGTAATCCTCAGGCTCATCATCGGCCGCATCCACTTGTTCCCAATCAGCGTCGGACAATTCCTCGGGTTCGATCCCCAACTGTTTCATCGCCTGCTCGAGTTGTTCATCCGTAAGCTCTTCAGCCTGCTTACCCGTGTGTTGCTCGACCTGCTCGACCTGACTCTTAGTAAGCTTATGCGATCCTACCGCGATCAAGCCACCTATGAGGATGATTCTCCTTCTCCGGCGACGCCTGCGCATGCGGCGCACAACCCTCGCTGTCATCCTCCTTACTGTTCTACGGGCAGCTCTTCTTCTTGGGGGCATTAAATTCTCCTTTCAAATTCTAGGCGGTTCAATCCAAGACTACTGTTTGGTATATTCGAAATGATAATCTGCCTTCTACTATCTTTGCATGGGTGGATTGTAGCATATTGTTTTATCTGAAGATAAAGGTCCAAGTGTGAATGAGCTCGTTCCACTAATGACAACTATAGATTATTCACCGGCGAGTAGATGCAAAATGTGGTCGTGTGAGAATCACCTCAATAGTCCTGTATAATGAAAGTGAAGGGTGTAGCAAATAAGCCCGCGATTGCATAGGTAATTCATTTACTGCGGGGAAGATCTCAGCATTCATCCCAATCTGAGAAGAATCAAACCGAATTAGCGGATGAAGGCGCATCAGCTCATGCGACCGCGTAGCTGGGTTTCGTTAACTTGTCTGAGGAGCATAAGGCATCGATGGGAAAGGATCTTCAAAGAACAGTTGTTGCCGGCGCACTTGGTGAGTGCGTTCATGTGGCAGGTGTGATTAACTTCCTGCGTTTAGCAGAATCGGCGGGATGGCGAACTGTGTTTCTTGGACCGGCGGTGCCGATCGATGAATTCGTGGAGGTTATTCGTGAAGAAAGCCCAGACCTCGTGGGTGTATCCTACCGACTTACTCCCGAGACCGGGGAGCGATTGTTGGCTGAGTTCGCCGAGCAGGTCGATATTTTCCGTGAGCAGGGAGTTAGATTCGCCTTCGGCGGAACTCCGCCCATCGCCGAACGCGCTGTTGCGATGGGATTCTTCGAGAGGGTATTCGATGGAAATCAAGCATCGTATGAGGTTCTTGCATACTTAAAGGGAAGTGCGGAGGGGGGGCGAGTCGAGCAGGAATACCCGCAAACACTGGTTGACCGGATCCGTTGGAAGTCTCCATATCCAATCTTTCGACATCATTTTGGCTTGCCTACTTTGGATGCGACTATCAAAGGTGTTGAAACGATTGCGCAAGCGGGGGCTTTGGATGTTATCTCGCTAGGGACGGACCAGGATGCTCAGGAGCACTTCTTCTCTCCCGAACGCCAAAACCCGCGGGCACGTGGGGCGGGTGGGGTTCCAGTTCGCACACCGGAGGATTTCAGGGCAATTTATGATGCCAGCCGCTGCGGTAATTTCCCGCTCATGCGAACGTACTCTGGAACAGATGACTTCATCCAGATGGCTGAGATGGTTGTCGAAACGATTAATAATTCCTGGTGTGCGATCCCGATCTTCTGGTTCAATCGTATGGATGGGAGGGGTCCGTGGGATTTGCAAGGCTCGATCCAAGAGCACCAAAAGCTCATGGCCTGGTATGGTGAGAGGGGGATCCCGGTTGAGTTGAATGAACCCCACCATTGGGGAATGAGAGACGCGGCGGATGTTATTTTCGT
>SOJU01000125.1 GCA_004376465.1 Anaerolineales bacterium
CCCAGATCGACCACGTCGTAGGAGAAGGAATGGCCTTTATGGCGATCCCAACTCAGCGAGGTCATGCCGTGCGAGCGCATTAAGCGGAGTTTTTCGGCGAGATCATCGTCCTGGGTAGTGATCATACCGCCTTCGCCAATGGCCAAGTTTTTGTTCGAAAAAAAGCTGAAGACGCCAATATCGCCCCAGACACCGGCGAACTTACCCTCCAGGGAAGTGCCCGGCGCGTGAGCTGCATCTTCAATCACTGCGAGATCATGGCGCGCGGCTATCTCCAAGATCGAAGGCATGTCACACAAATAACCGCCGTAATGCATGACGAGGATGCCTTTTGTCCTGGGGGTAATGGAGGCTTCGATCGCACCCGGTGAAATGCTGAAATCCCGCTCTCCGGCGATGTCGCAGAAGACAGGCTGTGCGCCTTGGTAGAGAACGGCATTAGACGTTGCCACGAAGGTAAGCGAGGGGAGGAGGATCTCGTCCCCGGGCCCACCTCCGATGGCCCGAACAGCGAGATGCAACCCCGCAGTGGCGTTGGATACAGCGATGGCATGGCGAGCGCCGACCATTTGAGCGAAGGCAGCCTCGAACTGTTGGGTAACCCCTCCCATCGTCAACCACTTACTTTCAATGACGTTGAGCGCAGCTTCACACTCCGCGGAGTCGTAATCCAGGTCTGATAGCGGTACTCGCCAGTTCATGCACCCTCCCCCAGGATCTCCTCGCGCAACAGGTTGAATTCCTCCGAGGCCTCTATGTATTCTTTTTGATTACCAAGATCCTGCCAGTATCCTTCAAATGCGTAACTGATTACCCGTTCACCTGCATTGATCAGCTTGAGCACCAGATCGGGGAAATCCAGGTATTCGCCTTTGGGGATATAGGCAAGAACGGTTGGTTCGAAGACGTAGATGCCCATGCTGACATTAAAGTTCATGCTGGGCTTTTCGGTGTAATTCTTAATCTCATCACCATCGTTGACATGCACCACACCGAGATCGATGTTCACTTGGCGCCTATACGTGGCGATGGTTGCGATACCACCGCGGTCACGATGGTATTTGATCAAATTCCCAAACTCCAGCGTGGTCAGCACATCCCCATTCATTACCATGAATGTCTCATCTAATCCATCAATCAGTGAGAGTGGCCCTGCCGTACCAAGCGGCTCGTCCTCATGGCTGTAACTGATATTCACACCATAGTGCGAGCCATCTTTGAAATAACTTTCCAGCAGGTAGGCCATATGACCAACTGTCAGGATGACTTCGCTGATCCCATAGCGTTTCATTTGACGAATGAGCACCTCCAGGATTGGCATGCCATCGATGGGCAACAATGGCTTGGGTAGAATGTTTGTGTAGGGCAGCATACGAGTACCTTTTCCACCTGCTAAGACTATGGCTTTCATTTTTTCCCCACTCCTTCTAGACTTGATACCGACCAGGTTTGTATAAATCGAGATTGTCGGAGATCCACGCGATGGTCTGCCTCAGCCCTTCTTCGAGAGAGATGCGTGGCTCCCATCCGAGATCCTTCTTCGCCAGGGTGTTGTCGGCGAGCAAGCGCTGCACCTCGGACCCCTCTGGACGAAGGCGGGTTTCATCGACCTCGATTTTCACGCTGCGACCGACAAGTTTGATGATCTTTTCGGCCAACTCGCCGATCGTGATATCGCTTCCGGCCCCCAGGTTATAGGTTCCGCCCTCTACGTTAGCAGCTTCGGAGACCTTTATAAATCCATCTACGGTATCGGTTACAAATGTGAGATCGCGCCGGGCGTCCAGATTCCCCAGGTGAACCACATCCTGTGTCAGAGCCTGCGCTATGATGGTGGGGATGACGGCGCGGTCCGATTGCCGTGGACCATAGGTGTTGAAAGGGCGCAGCGTGACGACGGGGAGCTCATAAGCACAGAAGTAACTCTCGGCCAGCTTGTCCGCGCCGATCTTGCTCGCAGAATAGGGGGATTGCCCTTGCAGTGGATGGTCTTCATCGATGGGCACACGCAGCGCAGTCCCGTAAACTTCGCTCGAGGAGGTGTGGATCAGCCTTCTGACCCCCAATTCTCTACACGCCTGGAGGACGTTCAACGTGCCCATGATGTTCGTCTCCGCCACGTGAAATGGATGATCGTAGGAATAAGGGATGGAGATGAGCGCCCCAAGGTGAAAGACTGTTTCCATACCTTCAACGGCTTGTCGGACGTTAACGAGATCACATAGATCACCAGGAACGGCCTCGACATGTTCCAATGTATTTGCTGGAAGCAGTGTTAAAAGTCCGGGGTCGTTGCGCGAGTTGTAGTGCACGAGGGCGCGCACCCGCGC
>SOJU01000186.1 GCA_004376465.1 Anaerolineales bacterium
GTGTAAGAGAATTCAAGGGTTTTCCATGGAGTATCCTGGTGACCATCCAGTGACTTTCTCTCTATAAAATGCCTCAATTTTGGTGGATGATCGTCCAAGATGTCTATGCAGTCCATGCTTTGCTACCGTAACTGCACCAAAACTGCACCAGACAATACGATGTTTTATCAAATCGATAGAATTAAACCCGAGGAAAGGCGACTCGAATATCCCTGTCCAATTTGGAGTAGGTAAGCACATTGAAGAACCAGATCCTATGTACCGAACATTAGTTTCTCAAAGAGCTTCCTGCCATAGCTCTTTTTTTATCCATTAATAAAGCGCCCTCTCGGGCGTATTCGTCTAAGGTAGTGGGGCAGGGATTCGAACCAAGGACCTTCAGGCTATGAGATGGAATCCTAAAATAGGTACCTTGGTACCGTCAAGTTGGGGTCACAAGGGTGGTCCTGAGGTGTTCGGTTGCTCGGAACCTAGCAAGCCACGATTTTCAACTTTTTTATACCCAAGGAGTAGTAGTCACAAACACTTCTTTTGTGCGGGTCAGAATACAGCAGACCTCTGTTACCATTACTGAGAATTACGGTCTTGAATAAAATCTACATAAAATAATTGTCCCCTTTTCCATGTTTCTCCGACTTACTTATAGAGCTCAAGTTCAATCAACCTGCAGGGAATCGCTAAGCGACCGGAAAGGAAGATTATGGCAGAAAGTGGTATTACGCTGACATCCAAGAAGATCAATCGTGAGTCAGATGAATTAAAGCTAGTCCAAGCTGCCAGACAGGATTCCAAGGCATTTGGCGAGTTGTATCTGCTATATGTTGAAAAAGTCTTCAAGTATCTCTACAGCCGAACCGGAAATGTGCTTGCGGCAGAAGATGCTACTGCCCAGACATTCCTCGAGGCTCTTGAATCCTTTGACAGATTGCGGCAGGATGAGCGATTTGCCTCCTGGCTGTTTACGATTGCCCGGAATAAAGCAATGGATCACTTTCGTCAACGGAAAACAGCCTTCATTGACGATGTCAATGAAATTTCCTTGGAATACGATCCACTATCCGAGGTAATTCAATCAGAGCAAGCAGCAGCCTTGTCAAAACTCATTCAGGCATTGCCCGAGAAAGATCGTGAACTGCTCCGACTTCGGTTTCTTGCCGATATGAGTTATCCGGAAATCGCCCACTTCCTACACCGCAACAAGGAAGCTGTTAAAAAATCAATCTACCGTTTACTGGCAAGGTTGCACACCCAGTTGGAGGTTTCAAATGAGTGAATGGATTTCAGCGCCTAGCTTTGAAGAAGATGTTCGTCAATCCTTCGGAGTACCCAAGATCCGCTCCGAATTTGTTTCCCAGGTGTATGGTGATTTGATGCAGCGCGCGGGTGCAAAATCTCGAAAACCTCGTCCTTTCTTAGGATTGCGCCCGGCATGGACCGTTGCTCTCGCAATTCTTTCCCTGATGATCATCAGCACCCTGGTGATTGGTCCGCAACGTGTCTACGCGGCCGTGCGTCAGCTCTTTGGATATATTCCAGGTGTTGGAATTGTGGATCAAAGCAGTCCCATCCGCATGTTAGCCGAGCCAGTCAGCGTCACCCGCGATGGGATCACCGTGTCCGTCAACCAGGCTGTTCTCAATGCTACTGAAACACGCCTGGACTTTGGTGTCTCCGGTGTCCCTCTTTCAGCTTACCCAAAAGAGGAAGCCGTATCGGGATGCATTGAACGTGAATACCTGCGCTTACCGGATGGCACAGAAATTTCCCTAAACGCCCCCATACCTGCAAACGTGGATAAAGCTACATTCGTTCTCCCCTGTATCTTCAACACCCTTCCTGGCACGTCTCCGACCGATTGGGAGCTACCTCTTCACTTTGTCGCCCCTCCTCCCGACCTCACAATCCTGCCGGTCATCGATGTAACCCCGCAAGCTACGCCAACAGGTAGTAATCCCGGCCCGAATGGCGAAACGCCCACAGCAACAACGGTCGCGACCACTCAAGCCGCGGTTCTGGTGGATAAAATCATCGAAACTGAGGATGGCTATATGCTGCTGGGTTCTGTACGCCCAGACATTCCTGAAGGAAGCTGGTTGCAAGTCACTGGCGCTGCAACCATCCTGGATGCCGATGGCAAGAAAGTCAGTTATTCGTTCCCCAATGACGTTCAGCCATTAGATGACTCCAGTCTTGCCCAGGGTGGGTTTGGCTGGGCGATGCAGATCAAGGGGACGGGAGTGAAGTTCCCTCTAACCATCCACTTTTCTGGAGTAATCATTTCACAGGTAGACCCGCAAGCTTCAGCTGAGATCACAATCGATGTCGGGA
>SOJU01000004.1 GCA_004376465.1 Anaerolineales bacterium
GAAAAACATGAAGAACCTATCGCGGAGTACGGTCCCATACCCCCCGAAGGTCTGAGCCATACTCTCCTTCTCCTGAGATTTGGAGACGATTCGCGTTTCCGGCAAGATAATAAAGATCAGGATTGCGACGAAAATGCTGATTGCTGCGTCTGTCAGGAATAACGATAAGTAGGATTGGGAGGCGAGGAAGCCACCAATCGCGGGTCCAATCGCCGCTGCTAGATTCACGACTACACGGAAGAGACCGAATCCTTGCGCGCGCTGCTCTTCTGGCAGAATGTCGGCAATCATTGCCTGCCGCGCTGGCCCCCCCATATTTGTGAATAGTCCAACAAAGATTGCGCCGACGAAGAACAGTTCAATTTCGTTAACCAATCCCAGCCATAAACTAGACATCGCACTTACTACAAGGCCGAAAAGAATCAGGGGTTTGCGTCCCAATCGATCGGCCAGGGCGCCGCCTATTGTGCTGCCGACCATGCTCGATACCGCGAAGGTCCCGAAGATCATGCCGACTGTCGTCATCCCCACGCCGAATTTCTGAGTGATGTAAAGCGTGAAGAAGGGGAATAGTATCGCGCCGCCTACACTGTCGATGAGGGTCGCAAATAGGAGAGTCCAGAAATGGCGAGGGTATTCGTTATAGACGGAACGCAGGCGCCAGTATTGTCGTTTGAGAATCAAAGTTTTAACCTTCCCTTTTCACAGGTACGGGGCTGCAAGCCATCCAACTTTTTTGCGTTGCTCATGAGAGTGGGGTTCTCTGGATTTCAAGATCTGCGACTTTAACGTAGTGAGATTTCAAGCGGCAGCCAAGTTGTTCCAGCCAAGCTCCAAATCTCACAAGCATTCGCTGGTGGATCGAAGCTTGATTCGATGCATTGTTACGGACGATCCGGATCAGGAGATCCATATCTGCCTGCTTCATCATGTCTTCTCTTCGGTATTCCGCGGTGATGAAATCACGTCCTGTTGGGTGCATCGTCATATCCTCCTCTGAGAATATTGCTGTTTATAAAAATCATGACCTTTTGTTGAACAATACTTCTAGAGCGCGCAGTGTTCCCTTTAATCTTTCTGGATTTTGTGTGTAGCACTTTCCCGCTTCCGTTCTGTGCACTCGCAGGAAGCCCGATGCAGATAGCTGCCGGAGATGTCGGGATACGGATGATTGACTCATTTGCAGGATGTCGATCAGCTCTTGTGAACAAATCTGCCCACGCTCATTGGTGATGGCGAGGATGCTCAGGCGGGTTTCGTCCGCAAGTGCAGTGAGGCGGGCAAGTAGTTCGGTACGGCTGAGCACGGATGCGCTACCGGGCAATCCCTCAGGAAGCCGTGCGTTGAACAAGATCCAGCCGGTGTCCTCGGATATGAAGGTGTAGAGATAAGGTCCGCTGTGGGTGGTGGGGATGAAGACCAGATGGTTGCTTTTCTCGATCAACCAGCCCAGCTTATCGTCGGTTTGACCGGTGATGTATCGCATGGCTTCTTGTGGAGTCATCTGGCTAAAGTCCACCTTTTGAAAGGCGAGGGCAGACTCCTCAATGAGCGGGTACACTCTCTCCCATTCAGTCTCGAGAACCTCGGTCCACATCGTGCGGAAATGAGAGACGATG
This sequence comes from Anaerolineales bacterium, assembly GCA_004376465.1. Lineage (GTDB taxonomy): Bacteria > Chloroflexota > Anaerolineae > Anaerolineales > E44-bin32 > E44-bin32. Next base: position 1,620 of record SOJU01000004.1, read on the forward strand.
TAAGAGCGCATTTTCTTAGGTTTTAGGAGAAGATGGTAGGCTTCTTCTTCGATGGTTTCATCCACGTGTTCTTCCCCGAATTTCGATCGTAGGTAGGCGATGAACGTAGTGAAGTCTGAGAGAAGCTCGTCGTTGGAGATTGGCCCGACATCAATTTCATTCTCCTTCTTGCACGGAAGTTCGGTATATGTATCGAGTACGCGATCGCGAAGCACCAACGGGTCTGTGGCCTCAAGATGGTCAACATAGGACATGAAGGAGGGCCAACTCCTGTCGGGCTCCCAGGCGTAAAAGAGCCCTTGCATTACGACCAGATTTGCCTGCAGCAATTCCTGATCCAGGGATGCGGCTGTCTTCACAACCCAGGGATCGAGTCCGGAGTAGATGTCAACCCGGCTCAGGAAGATAAGACTGCCGAGCGCGTTCACCGCCGGTTCGATCGCAACCCGGATTCCCTTCTTCTCAGGGGTAAGGATGAGTTCGCTCTCAAGAGTGGGCATTTCCTTCTCCGTTAGGTAAATAAATGACTATTGCGATAACCCGCATAATCGGGTAATACGCATAATATAGCATCCTGTTCTGTTGATGTCACGATGGAATTCTTCGAGGTGCCATCTCAATTATAGGAGTGAGCTGCATAAACCTGAAGAGTGGACCTTCATGAGAATCTTAGCGGCGGAAACCCCACTGCTTGCGGTGGGGAGGAGC
>SOJU01000291.1 GCA_004376465.1 Anaerolineales bacterium
GCCAATGCCTGGATCGTAACCCTGGTGATATTGTTCATCGGCTGCTGAGCAGTCAGGGTTGACCCCGCGGTTTGCGTGTGGAAGCGCAGCCGCCAGGATCGGGGGTCGCGTGCGCCAAAACGGTCCTGTATGATGGATGACCACATCCTGCGGGCGGCGCGGAACTTAGCAATTTCCTCAAGTAAGTCGTTGTGGGCGTTGAAGAAAAAAGCCATCTGCGGTGCAATCTCATCTACAGACAAACCGGCTTGTATTCCCGTTTCAAGATAGGTAATAGCATTTGCCAGCGTGAATGCGAGCTCCTGCACAGCTGTAGCACCGGCCTCCCGCATGTGATACCCGGAGACAGAGATTGTGTTCCAGCGAGGCATAGAGTCCTGGCAATATCGGAAGACATCTGTGGTTAGTCGGATCGCTGGTTTTGGCGGGAAGATGTAGGTCCCGCGGGCAATGTATTCTTTCAGGATATCGTTCTGAATGGTCCCTCTTAGAGAAGAAAGGTCGATCCCTTGACGACGGGCGATAGAAATATACATGGCCAGCAGAATTGTGGCTGGCGCGTTGATGGTCATACTTGTTGAGACTTTATCGAGAGAAATGCCAGCGAAGAGCTGCTCCATATCTTCCAGACTGGATATGGAAACTCCAACCTTTCCCACTTCACCGCTGGCGAGCGGGTCGTCCGCGTCGTAACCAATCTGAGTGGGGAGGTCAAAGGCGATCGAGAGACCGGTCTGACCCTGGTCAAGCAAGTACTTAAAGCGTGTGTTCGTCTCCTCGGCGGTGGCATAGCCTGCATATTGGCGCATGGTCCATAGTCGGCCGCGGTACATCGTGGTTTGAACACCACGCGTGAAAGGGTGCTCTCCTGGGAATCCCAGGCGGTCGATATACTCAGCGTCTGCTTTGCGCGGGAGATAGAGCCGTTCAACGGGGATTCCTGAGGGAGTTTCAAAGTGGCCTTTTCTCTCCGGCAGGCGCGCGAGCGACTTTGCCAGAGTACCTTCTTCCCACTTCTTAACTGCTTCTCTTAGACGTTTGATCATCATCTGATGTCGCAATGGGGTCTTTCAATCGACCTGGAGAACGCCCAGTAATGTAGGATCAACTGGTGCAAGTCCTTTAAAATTCTCAAAAGTAATCTCTTCAAAATCTAGCTTAAGGGGGTGGCGGATTCGGTTGAATAGTTCTAGATAACTCGCCTGCACTCGCCGCTCCCAGGGCAATTCCAGCTGATCGGACATCTGGCGGATTGACTCGATCGAGGGCCCTTCGATCTCAACGAAGCAACCGAAGGGAAGTTCGTCTAGCATCACCTGGATGAAGTCGATCTGATAGGTTTCACGGTACTTCTCGTATAGGGTGGTAACCGTGTAGCCTAATGCTTCAAGGATCTTGCGCCCGCCCTCGAAATCGTCGATTTCAACCTCAAATTCATCGCGAGTTTCCACTTGTCCGCAAGGGCGCTTGAATGTAAGCGTCGCGCGATTGTCTTGCCGCAGACGGAGGACATGCTTCTTTCCGGCAAGCTCCCGGTCATGGGTATCGAAGCGCAAATTGCGCTCGAGAAGGCGGTCCGTTTTTAAAAGTGCGCCGTAGGCGATGAGTCGCTTGCGGATGTCTTCCAGATGGCGTAGATAGAACTTCACTTCGATTTCCATGAACGCCTTCTTTAGGAAAGTATCAGCAGCATCTGATTCTGGTCAACGCTCTCGCCAGTTTTCACCCGGAGGTGATTCACAGTGCCATCACGCGGCGCTTTGATTTCGTTTTGCATTTTCATCGATTCCAGGATGATGACATTATCACCCCGGGCGACTTCATGACCTTCTTCAACCGGGATGTCTATGACGACCCCGGGCATGGGTGCCTTGATATGAAGATCACCACTGCGGATTTGCGGGGCACTGGAACTCTGACGTAGTCGCTGCTGGCGTTCATCCTCCACATGGACCTCAAAGAGCTGGCCTTGAAGAAGGACTTGAATACCCGTTTCTGTTGTATAGATCGAGGCCTCGAAAGAATCGCCGTCGAGGATAAGTGAATAAACTGGTTGGTCGCCAACAGACTGAAAATCGGCAGTTAACTGCTCGTTGTCTACATCGATCTGCTGATCTGCCTTGATTTCCACTTCGAATTGTTTGTCACCGATGGTGGCGAAGTATTTCATGAACCCTCCACGATCAAGAACTTGGGGCAAACATTGTGTACGCCTGGGTGTTGATTAGATAAACACCGATTGATCAATCCTAGCGATTCATTCTCTCCCACCTTCCGACCCATTTCCAGTTGCTTGTATCCCG
>SOJU01000031.1 GCA_004376465.1 Anaerolineales bacterium
TCGATCAATTCACCATCCTGGTTAAGGATCGCGATGTAGGAGTGCTTATCTCCCAGGTCCAATCCTACGAATAACATGCTATTCTTGTTCATGGGTCGGTATCTCCTTTTCTGGCAGCTACGAAAGTAGACTGCGTCTATTAGGTGAGCCCATAATAAGGCATCACGTGATGGAGGTACCGGCCTTCTCATTCCAATCTCGTAAGAGGCAACTGGGAGTACTCCTGGAATATTCACCGAAGCTGTATGATTGGATTGCTAGTAAGGTAGGTGATGGGACGATCCCAGGCGCCTCAGCTCGAGACCGTTGCAGGACAGTGACCATGGAAGTTAGCAATGATCAAGCGCACTCTTGGAAGGAGCGGACTCGAGGTCTCAGCCATCGGATATGGCGCGATGGGGCTCACCGATGTCTACGGTGAGGCAACGGATCGACAGGAAGCAATCAGGGTTGTTCGCGCCGCCGTTGAACACGGGATCACGCTCTTCGACACCGCAGAAGCCTATGGCCCGTTCACGAATGAGGAAGTCCTCGGGGAAGCACTCGCGCCCTACCGAACGCAGGTCGTGATCGGGACCAAATTCGGCTTTGGGATCAACCCCGACGGCTCGCGCTACGGCCTCGACAGTCGACCCGAACACATCCTTCAAGTCGCCGACGCCGCACTCAAACGACTGGGCACTGAGGTCATCGACCTGTTCTATCAACACAGGGTCGACCCGAACGTACCCATTGAGGATGTGGCGGGGACGGTGAGGGACCTCATCGGACTGGGCAAGGTCAAGCATTTCGGGTTATCGGAAGCCAGCGCCCAGACCATTCGTCGCGCACACGCAGTGCAACAGGTGACTGCCATCCAGAGCGAGTACTCGCTGTGGACTCGAGATCCGGAGCAAGACGGCGTGCTTGCCACGTGCGAAGAACTGGGAATCGGCTTCGTTGCTTTTTCTCCTCTTGGAGCCGGCTTCCTGACAGGGAAGATCGACAGCACCACAAGTTTCGATAGCACCGACTTCCGCAATATCTCACCGCGGTTCACGCCTGAGGCCCGCGCCGCGAACTCGCCTCTGGTCGCTTTGCTCAACCGAACCGCTGAAAGCAAGGGCGCCACAGCGTCCCAGATCGCACTAGCGTGGCTTCTCGCGCAGAAGCCTTGGATCGTGCCCATTCCCGGCACGCGGAAGCTGGCGCGCCTCGAGGAGAACATCGGAGCGACGTCTGTTGACCTAACGGCCGATGATCTACGAAACATCAACGAGGCCGCTTCGAAGATAGACGTGCAGGGCGCTCGGCTTCCCGAGGCAGTGCTGAAGCTCACGGGGGGGTAGAGTCGCGTGCTCCCAAACCAGGTATCCCGTATGGCTGGCAGCCGAGGCCTTGGACAGGAGGTGTACGGACGGGATCCCGACCTGACCCCTAACGGCCGTATAGCTTTAGTGGCTCGACATACAACACGTATTATGATAGCATCGCCACACAATTGGCCAATTGTTTTGGGCATACCCGTATCAATTCAACATAGTTTTGGTCCAATTGGACCACAGGGCGATAAAGTGTGTGCGGGTAGGCTCGAGTGATCTGCCAATTGTATGACTGATGATCACAGCGTGCGCGGACCATATGCACCTTCTACGAGGAAGCAGTATGAATGACCAAAATGATAGTCTTGATGAGACGGTCGTAAATGTGGCTCAGCAAATCCGTAGGCTTCGGGAACGCCGTAATCTCTCCCAGCGGGCCCTGGCCGAGGCCAGTGGTCTGTCGCGGAACACGCTGAGCCTGCTGGAGCGCGGCCAAACCTCACCCACCGTCAGTACACTTAAAAGGATAGCCATTGCATTAGGGGTCGGCCTCAACGCATTCTTCGATCCGATCGAGAAGCTCAATATCGTCCATGTGCAATCCGGGCAATGTTCGCAATTGCAGCTTTCGCATGGCTCGATGGCGGACTTGAGTGTCGGCATGATCGATCAACTGGTGACCCCCCTCGTTCTGAAACTCGATCCTGGATCGCGCAGTGGCCCGCCGCTTTCCCATGATGGTCAGGACTTTATCTACTGCTTGAAAGGAGAGGTGCTTTATAATGTGAATGGTCAGGCTTTTGTTCTAGAACCGGGAGATAGCTTGTTCTTTGACGGGCATTTGCCCCACGGCTTTCAGAATATAGGCTCCGAAATGGCAGAGGTGTTGATTGTATTGTCCGCCCCTCAGGACAGCACCGAGTATGTTACCAATCACTTTCCAAAGGGGTTCGTGCCCGCGGACTAGACGGCTTGCTGGTTATAGGGTCAACAGGATGTCGAACAAGCCTGCCTATATACTACGCATTGAAACTAAACAGAGGCAGTTGCATATCTCTGCAGCGGTATTGGTGTTTTAGGTTTGCAAAGCCGGCATGAAATGATGCAAAATTGTAAGGGCAGGATTTGCAGCAGTCATACCCAGACCGCATACACAGGTCTTCTTGATTATCCCCCCTAGTTCTTCTAATGAGTGCACATCGGCAGATGCGGCTAAGCCCAGATTAATCTTGTTGAGAAGTTTGTATATTTGCAGGGTCCCCAAGCGGCATGGGGCACATCGTCCACAAGTCTCGTGCACAAAGAAGTGTGCCAAACTTTGAAGGATCTGCCATAAGTCAACCGACTGATTGAAGACCATCACCGCCCCTGAGCCTATAGGTACATCCAACTGACCGAGATCCTCATGTGTGAGTGGCGTGTCAAGTTTGTCCGGATGCAGGAACCCCCCTGCGGCACCACCCACTAGAATGGCCTGTGGTTTACCATCGAACCCCCCCCCAAACTGCTCGATGAGTTCCCTGACGGTCAAGCCAAGAGGCGCTTCAACAACTCCTGGCTGCATAACGTGTCCGCTCAGACAGAAGAGTTTGAGGCCTACCGATCTGTCTGTGCCCCACTGAAAGAACCATTCGCCGCCATTGAGAATGAGACTCGGGACGACGGCTAGTGTTTCGACATTGTTAATGATGGTTGGTTTTCCGAACAAGCCTGTCTGAGTAGGATAAGGAGGCTTTAAGCGTGGATGTCCGCGCTTTCCCTCGATAGCTTCAAATAGGGCGGTTTCCTCGCCGCAAATGTAGGCACCAGCGTTATGCCGCACCTCGAGATCGAAGGCGTACCCGGTGCCGAGGATGTTGTCCCCAAGCAGGTTTGCGGAGTACAACTCATCTATCGCTTCCTCCACAATCTTTGTGGCAGCAGGATACTCACCACGGATAAAGATATAGCCCTCGCGGGCTCCCGTGGCACATGCGCCAATCGTCATGCCCTCAATGACACGGAATGGATTGCCTTCCATCAGGACGCGGTCTTTGAAGGTTCCTGGTTCAGATTCGTCGAAGTTGCACACAAAGAATTTTATCTTTCCAGGTGCATCCCTTGCCAACTGCCATTTCACACCCGTTTGAAAGCTAGCCCCACCGCGGCCCGTAAGTCGAGAGGTTTTCACCTCCTCAATCACCCCCTCAGGCGCCATTGTGCATAGCGCTCTTTCCAGTGCGGTGAAGGCGCCCTCTGATCTATGTGCGTCCAGATCGGTCGGTTCAAGCCTGCCAATGGGGCCAGTTAATATGCGAGGCTTGCCGCTTACCTTAAGCTGCGGTGATGACGCCCGACCTTGCAGCATTGCGGGCACATCGTCGATTGTGATATTGACCTGGGCATGCTTGTTTACCAGTGCCGCAGGAGCCTGGTCACACAGGCCAAGACAGGTTGCTTCCCTCACGTTGGGCAATCCGTCGTCGCTGGTTTGACCCGGTTCTGAAACGCCGGTATATGCACAAGCTTCTGCTAGAACATCCCTGGAGCCAGCGATCACGCAAGCAGGACCTGTGCACACCATTGCGTGTGTTGGACCAGCCGTTTCTAACGTGAACTTGTCATAGAACGTCGCTACACCGTGTACCTGGCTCAATGGGATGTGTAGTTTCTTTGATACATAGTCCAACAAATCCTTAGACAGGCATCCGAATTCCTCTTGGGCTGCGATGAGCACTTCCACAAGTCCATGTTCTTGATAGTCAAAATCCTGCATGGTGCGTTCAACAACTGCGAAGTATTCGTCCCCGCTAGAGACCGCTCCCGACCCGTGATCTACGTCTGCATGCATTTCCACATCATCTCCAGTGTGCTGTAGGTGCTAAATAAGACTCCACCGACCTGGATACACGTTGCCGGGGAGGCCGACAACTCACTCGCTGTGGGGATTCGTATTCAGACGGCGGCAATTCTCTCGCCGAAGGTCGGAATTCCTACCGATGGATCTGGAACGAAGCCACCAACCTTCGATCTTTATGTAATAAAACGAGTGTAGGGACCACCAACTGTCACTATATACTGGACATCTATTCGTGATAACGGTATCATATACTAGGTACAACGTCAATTGTATAGTGCGAAATGCGGAGTAACGAACAAAATATAGTGCAATAAATGCACATAATGACTAATCAACAATACATTTCTCGAAGCCCAAAAGACCGAGTACACACCTTGTGATGATGGCCCCACCAAGAGCCGATGAGACGCTACATGAGTGACCGAATTGGCGGCAATGATGAATCATCCATCAATGTGGCTAGGCAAATTCGGCTTCAGCGTAGGCGGTGTAATCTCTCCCAGCGAGCTTTGGCGAGGGTAAGTGGTCTTTCGCGCAACACGCTGAGTCTACTGGAACGAGGACGTACTTCACCCACAGTCAACACTCTGCAAAAGCTGGCTGTTGCGTTGGATATCGATATTGCGGCATTCTTTGAACATTGTTCGCATAGAAATGTCGTGTTTTTCAAAGCGAGTCAAAGTCCGACATTGACGCTCTCTCAAGGATCATTGTCAAACCTTGGAGCAGGCATGGCGAATACTTTGGTAACGCCGCTCGTATTGCGGCTGAAGCATGGTGCATGTAGTGGACCCTCGCTTTCTCACGATGGACTGTTGTTCATCTACTGCTTAGAGGGTCGGTTGTCGTATACCGTCGATGAGCAAAGATTCGAATTGGAGTCGGGCGACAGTCTGTTCTTCGACGGACACTTGCAACATTGCTATGAAATCACAGGCGCTGAGGGCGCAGAAGCCTTGGTTGTTCTGTCGATACCCAGCGACCGCAAACCTTTCCCGCTGCTTGAAAACATCGATTCCGTGTTTGGATAGTCATCCGTTCCGCTTTATTCAAATTGCCGGCTATCTTTCCAGGCAGGCGTCTTGAGTAGGACGTCTTTCCAAGGGTTAATAAACAACAGGCGGCATGTTCTGAATCAGCATGTGACGGTGCTGAACGACTCGCTCGATCTATCCCTGAGCGAGGCGTGAATTGGGAGAGAACCCGGTGGTTCGGCACCGGACCTTTTCATTGTAAGATGAGAGCGGGACCGCTCAGCTCAAAACCGATAGGCGCTTCTGTTCGGAGGACTCGTGAACACCAAAGAGGGTTCGGAATCTGTTGAGAACTACATCAAGGCTTTTCCTCAAGACGTTCAGGTGAAACTCAATGCTCTGAGGGTGCTCGTTCGGAAGTGCGCACCTGAAGCGAGCGAAAAAATAAGCTATCAGATGCCGACTTTCTATCTTCATGGAAATCTCGTGCATTTTGCTGCCCATACGAAGCACATTGGTTTCTACCCAACGCCAAGCGGAGTGGCCAACTTCGAGGATGAATTGTCCAACTACAAGCATGCGAAAGGTTCCATACAATTTCCCCTGGATGAACCGCTGCCAATGGGGTTGATAGAGAGAATTGTAAGGTTCCGGGTCGAAGAAAACCTTTCCAAGGCAAAGAAGTAAGACGATCTTCAGTCATTTGATTCGGATCCTCCAATATTCGATGCTGGCGAATTGGGCTACCGGTTGGAGGCTGGATCGCAATCATTGAACCAAACCGAGCCATAGGTAACAGAAAATTCTCACAACATAGGTAACACATATTCTCAAGACATGGGAAACACTCTCACTGTGAGGAGGTGTGCCCATGCCTTGGAAAGGTGTTACCGTGAGCGAACAAAGACAGCGATTCCTAGAAGACTACCAAAGCAATTACTACTCCATCGCCGAACTGGCTGAGCGGTTCGGGATCTCAAGAAGAACGGCCCACAAGTGGATCAATCGATACAAACAGCATGGCCAGGCTGGATACCAGGAGTTATCTCGCCGCCCCCATACCTGCCCCTGGCAAACAGATCAAGCGATCGTTAAAGAGTTAGTGAAACTCCGCAAGGCGCGTCCAAAATGGGGGCCGCGCAAACTGCTTAATCTGATGCACCGGCGAGACCCCGAGCGGCGACTTCCTTCGATTTCAACTGCAGCTCGCATCCTGGCAAGAGAGGGGTTGATCAAACCCAGGCGACGATATCGTAGGGCGCATCCCGGCTGCCCGAAGAGTGTCCCACAGGGGCCAAACGACATCTGGCCGGCCGATTACAAGGGGCAATTCCGTCTGAAGAACGGGAACTACTGTTTCCCGCTTACCGTTAGCGATCTCTCATCCCGCTTCATATTGGGAGTCGACGCACATCCAGCGATCTCTCTGGAGATGACGAAGCGGCATTTCACACAGCTATTTGAGACCTACGGGATGCCAAATCGCATTCGGACTGACAATGGGGCACTCTTCGCTTCGAATGCTCTTGCGCGGCTGTCCCGACTGTCAGTGTGGTTCATAAAACTCGGCATCTACCCAGAGTTGATCGAACCCGGGAAACCGCACCAGAATGGCGTGCACGAGCGAATGCGCCGCACCCTCAAGCAAGAAGCCACCATCCCTCCAGCCAGTAGCCTGCGAGCTCAGCAGAGAAAGTTTGACGATTTCAGAGAAGACTTTAATCAGGTGCGTCCGCATGAAGCAATCGGTATGAAGAGGCCTGCAGAGATCTTTCAATCTTCAAGCCGAACGATGCCAAAGCGGATCGAGCCCTACGAATACCCTGGCCATTACATTGTGCGCCGAGTTAGCCGTGCTGGAACTATACGCGTGTTTGGCAAGCAATTCTTCGTGAGCAACACATTGCATGAGGATTACGTTGGATTAGAGGAGGTGGACGACGGAGTGTACGATCTATTCTTCTGTTTCTATCGAATTGGGCGTTACGATTTGCGCGACAATAAGATCCGCGATATTGTGTCGAAGGTGCCAATGACGCGGGCTTGGCCGGATCATCCGACGCGAGTGTAAGCGATGTTGTGAGAATTTTCTGTTACCTATGTCCCGGTTTGGTTCAGATGCGCTTTCTTACCTTGATGGTATAGGGGCTGGCCAGCCGGCGGCCCATCTAGCTTCGTAATAAATCCCCCTAGGCTGCTAATGTAGAGGTCGTCGAGATAGGTACCTGCGAAGGCGCAGTTAGCGGCAGCAAAGAGATGCTTGGTGGACGGGGGCGGATCAGCAGCTAAAACCTCAACTTGACCACTGGCGCCTACTTGATAGACCGTGTCGGTACCGCCGGCTATGACAAGCAGTTCCCCGCTGGCCGTGAAAGCTAGTCCATCTGGGATGGATTCCAGGCCCGCTGCGAAGACCGCCGATTTGCCAAGGCTTCCGTCGGTTTCAATAGTCAGGCGAAGCACGTTGTCTTCGGTACTTTGAGCGACGTAGAGGGCCTGCTCACCATGCCTTATCGCCAATCCGTTTGGCAGAAAAAATCCATCCGCGAATAGCTCTGTATCGCCGGACGGCGAAATTCTGAATATCGCGCCGTCGTTGACAGGCACCTCAAGAGTTGAAGACCCCGAATCTGTAAAATACAGCCAGCCTTCGTTGTCGAATACTGCGAAATTCGGATTGGAGATCTTCCGACGCCCGAGGCGATCCGCGATGAGAGAGACTTCTCGCTTCGAAGAAACACTCAGGATTGATCCGGATTCGGACTCGCAAACGATCAGATTTCGCTGCAGATCGAAGGCGACTCCGAGCGGGCGCCCTCCGACTTCTGCGTAGGGCTCTACGTTATTATCTTTAGTTCTGTAGATCCAGCCGTCACCCGAGCTGACGAAAAGCCACCCGTCATCTCCCGAGGTGATGCCCTCTGGCCCATCGAAATCGCCCGGTCCCTTCGGAATATTGCCAACCAAAGTCAGCTTGGTTGCGGCTTCAGATTTCATATTGACGCTCAGCCAATTCCTTCGAGATGCCGAATCGCATTAGTTTGCCTAACGGTTTTGAGCTCAGCGGCCCACCTTCAACTTCGATAATACATCAAGTCTT
>SOJU01000173.1 GCA_004376465.1 Anaerolineales bacterium
TGACTAAAAAACTGGGGCATAAAGTCACCTACCACGACCCCTGTTACCTCGGGCGGTACAACGCCGTATACGACCCACCCCGGCGTGTGATTCAGGCGGCGGGATGTGAGATCGTTGAAATGCCGCGCAATCGGGAACATGGCTTCTGCTGCGGTGCAGGGGGTGGTCGGATCTGGATGGAGGAAACCGAGGTCGAGGAGCGCCCTAGTGAAGCGCGCATCCACGAGGCCATGGAACTGGAAGGAGTCCATGTCTTTACGGTAACCTGCCCGAAGGACGTTACTATGTACAGCGATGCGGTCAAGACCACAGGACACGAGGACGTGTTGGTGGTCAAAGACTTGATCGAATTGGTGCACGAAGCGCTCTAGGAGTAAATGGATACTTCGATGACATCCGAACTTGTGCTCAACGCTCTGCGATCAATGGAATTCACGCAGGACTTGGAGCCAAAACAATTGGAAAAACTCGCCTCAATCGCAACCTACGTGACCTTCTCGAAAGGCGCGACGATTTTCCGCGAGGGCGACGGAAGTGAACTGGTTTACCTAATCATGGAGGGCGAGGTTTCGCTCCTAACCCAGGTGCCGGGGCACGGACAAGTGACTATTCTGACCGTCGGACCTGGGCAAATCCTGGGCTGGTCATCCTTTTTTCCACCGCAAAAAAAGACTGCCGGAGCACAAACTAACACCCCCACGAAAGGCATTGCGTTCAACGCCCTGCAACTTCAAGAGTTATGCACGGCCGATCATGATATTGGGTTCGAGATTATGTCACGAGTTGCCCAGATTATTTCTAGTCGTTTGAGTGCATCTCGGGATCTACTCCTGGATATGTTTGAGCCATCGAAGGAGAAGAAGCAGAGGATGAAATAAAGCGAAAATATGTGTCGAAGGATCGATCGTGTCTTACATGACCAGGGTCAATGATGAGTAAGGGCTTACCCAAGTTCAATCTCTCTGGCCCTAAAGGCATGAGGGTTCCTATTACCACCCGCTTGATCCTGAATTATATGCTGATTATTGTCCTGATCAGCACCGTTTTCATCGTGGTTGGGATCTTGCTCATCAACGACCGTATTGTCGCAGAAGAACATAATAATATTCGTCAAGATCTTAACACTGCAAGGGAGATTTACTCTGGGGAATTACGGCATATCAACGATGTCGTTCATCTGACAGCCGATCGATTCATATTCAAAGACGGACTGCTATCGGACGATATCGGTAAGATTGCAGCTGAACTGGAGCAAGTCAGAAAACACGAGGGCCTTGATCTCATGGTGATCACCGATGCCGCCGGCCATCTCCTTGTGTGCGGCGCCAATCCGGGAGTGCGAGGATATGACCTGAGCAACGATGATCTTATCGAAGTCGTTCTCATCCGAAAGAAACCTTATGCCGCGACGTCCATCATGCCCGTGGAAGTATTACGAAGATGGGCCGATGCGCTAGCCGACCAGGCCTGCCTAATACTCATCGACACACCGCTGGCACGGAAAATGATTGAAACGGAACTCCATGACGGAATGATGCTTAAAGCTGCAGCACCGGTGCTCGACTACGAAGATGATCTGATTGGTGTGTTGCTCGGAGGAGTACTCATCAACAGGAATTATGGAATTGTCGACACGTTAAAGGAGACTGTGTACGAAAACCTAACCTATGAGGGCAAAGACATTGGCACGGCGGCGATCATCCAGGACGACGTGCGCATTTCAACCAACATCCTCAACGAAGACGGGACACGGGCAATCGGGACGCGAGTATCAGAGGAGGTCTACAACCGAGTAGTTATCGACGGCGAGGCGTGGATCGGACGAGATTACGTCGTTAATGGCTGGTACATCGCTGCCTACGAGCCGATTCGAGACATCTACAACAAGGTCATCGGTATTTTATATGTCGGAGTGCAAGAGCAGAAATATGTCGATATTCAAAGACAAACCATCCTGGCCTTCCTGGCTATCACACTCCTGGGAACGCTGGCGTCCATGATGCTGTCCTACCTGCTCTCGAAGCGGATTTCCGAACCGATCGAGAAGCTGGCCGTTGCTTCTCGGGCTATTGCAGGCGGGAATTTGGAAGCGAAAGTTGATGTTATCTCGAACGATGAACTTGGAGATCTGGCCAAGACTTTTAACGCCATGGCTTCCTCGTTACAAGAGCGCGATCAGCAATTGAAGGAATTCACTCAGAACAAGATCATGGAATCCGAACGATTGGCTTTGATCGGCCAACTAGCAGCAAAC
>SOJU01000148.1 GCA_004376465.1 Anaerolineales bacterium
TAAAGGAGACATCGACGATGCCCCTGGCTTTTCCATAATATTTCGTTAGATTGTTAACTTCGATGATGCTCACAGCCATTCTCCCTTATTATGTGACCCCGAATTCTTTTTCTCTGGATGCCATCCTCGAGAAAATCTTAAATACTTCAAACGTTTCGAAAATACTCCGAAGATTATTAATGTCTCCCGTATTCGCAGGAAATTTGCTAAATGTTCAGTAATGTCCGATGTGACGAAAAATGCCGTGGTTAATTAAAAAAAACCCAATCCATTTTCTGATTATTAAAACACAAGGGAATAATAACCTAGGAGGTACCCTCGCCATTCTCGGAATTTTGACATTACTGCGGATAGTATAGCGGATATTTCCATCCCGACCAACTCTGGTTAAGTTGCCGATGTTCGACCAAGGGGTGCTGTAATCGTGTAGATCACATTGCGATGCTCGGCTGATTGGGAATTCCGCAGGGGCGTTGTGGGGGACTGTGTTGCATGAATTTGTGAATGGACAGGAATGGGCATGTTTATTTTTTCCTGTGATCACTAGTTTGATCTTGGTGCCTGTTATCATCCAGCACTAATATGGTTGACACCATATCAGATAAGTGTAGTATTCTGGACAAATTAATTTATCGCCACCCATAACATTCAAGGAGAATGAGAATATGAAGAAAAATAACGCGCTTGGCGCATTTCTAGCCTTTCTTGGCATTGTGGCAGGAATATTATCTCTGTATTTCCTGGCCGATACATATAATACTGTCATCCATACTCATTTCGCTGCCGGACAATGGGAAGAGAGCAACACAGTCCGTATCGTCTACGCAGTGCTCGGTTGGCTGGGAATAGCTGCTGGTGGGATTAGCGCCGCAGTATTGTGGGGGTTCCTGAAAAAACAGTCATGGGCATGGTTCTGGGGAGCAGTAGCCGCAACGATTCTCTTGCTCGCTGGATTCTTCCCCATGATCCCAGCCGCTGATAGCGGGCTGCCAACCCCCACACTCTGGGTGTTTATCTTGGGAGCGATTATGTGGTTTGGGATGCTGCTTATTGGTGATGTGAATAAAAAGGTCATTGGGCTCACGTTCACTGCTGGGTTGGCCTATGTACTGACTTTTATTGACGGTGTAGCGCCAATTTCTAAATTCCAGAGTACCTTCCAGACAGCAGAAACGTTTGTCCAGAACTCAGATACATTCTGGAATGGGCTGTATATCATGTCGCAGCAGGTAAATTGGTGGGGTGCAGCAGGATGGGCGATCTTTATTTTTGCGGCAATCAAGCAGAAGTCGTGGGCGGTTCCTGTGGGAATCTTTGCTGCGACCATGTCTATAATCGGTGGTTATCCTATGGGTATCCACAATGTATTTGAAGTCAATCGTTTCTCTATGTTCCTCCCAGCCCCAATCCTGAGTACTATTTTGTTGGTGATCTTGTGCTTGCCTAACACACAAAAACTGATCACAAATCAAGACTGACGTGAAAGTTGAAATAAATTCCATTCCAATGTAACGAAGGTTTCCACTTCAGTCGAATTGATGGTGACCGACCTAATCAGTTGTAAGCGAGGAACTTGGATTTGAAACGGATTTTAATAGAAATGTAAAGTCCGTTTCATCTGGCTATCAAACCAAATTAACATAAAAACCACTTGAGCATGATCTCAAGTGGTTTTTTACATCTTGTACCCCTGCGGCGACTCGAACGCCGGCATCTGCCTCCGGAGGGCAGCGCTCTATCCACTGAGCTACAGGGGCTTACTCCCTTGATTTTATCCCAATAAAAGAATTCACTCAAGTTCGCCGCCTTTTTGCTTGACTCCGGCAGCGCGGGTATGCTAGGATAGAACTACCGAACGGTCGGTAGGGTAAGCATCGATGCAGCGCTCGGATATCATTCAGGCGGCGGCGCAGATCTTTCGTCAGAAAGGCTATCACGGCACGTCGATGCAGGATATCGCCGATTCCGTTCACCTCCAGAAAGCCAGCCTTTATCATCACATTTCCGGAAAGCAAGAAATCCTCGTCGACATCCTCGACCGCGCCCTCGATCTTCTCATTGAGGATATTGAAGCAGTAGCGAAATCTGAAATCAAACCAGAAGAAAAAGTGCGTCAAGCGATGCAAGCATACGTCGCGCGTCTAACCGAGGACATCGACCTTGCCGCTGTGCTGCTGCAGGAGCATCGAAGCCTTGAGGATGATCTCCAGGCTGCGCATATCGCTCGCCGTGACCGATTGGAATCTATCTGGCGCGAGATTCTTGAAGAAGGCACTAAATCTGGAGACTTCCGTAATACGGATGAGGTAATTACCACTTTCGCAATTCTGGGTGTTTTGAATTGGATGATTACCTGGTATCAACCGGGCGGTAGATTGACGGCCCAGGAAATCGCAGATCAATTTGGGGATATCTTCCTTAAGGGTCTCTGGAATAGGAGAGATTCAACATCATGAAGGATCGTGAGCTCTCTCGTTTCGAGAACTCGGGGGGCGACCGCATCTATCGTATCCCACTAGACATCTTCCCGGGAATGCACGGGTACGCACATCTTGTGATTACGAAAGACCTCCTTGTGCTCTTTGATGTGGGGTCCGGATTTGGCGACTCGAACGAGCAGCTCGAAGCAGGTCTCGAACAAATTAATGTGGAGTTCAAGGAGAATGCGGGGTGGGATAGGATCACTCACATCCTCATCTCCCACGCTCATATTGACCATTACGGTGGCTTGCATTATGTCCGCGAGCGGACGAGTGCGCCGATTGGGATCCACGAGCTCGACCGGCGTGTGCTGACGAACTATGAGGAGCGGTTGGAAGTAATCGAACCTCGCTTCCGCGCCTTCCTTCTTGAATCTGGTGTCCCTGAGTCTAAGACAGAAGAGTTAGTAACGCTCTATCTCTTGCATAAGATGCTGTTTTCCTCAATCGAAGTAGATTTTTCCTTTGAAGCACTAGGAATGCGATTGAACGGTTTGGAGTTTGTCCATGTTCCCGGGCACTGCTCTGGGCAGGTCGTTGCCCGCGTTGGCGATATATTGCTCTCGGCTGACCACATATTAGAGCAAACCTCACCCCATATGGCGCCGGAGAGCCTCAGCTTGAACACTGGTCTTGAGCATTATCTGGCCTCGCTCCAGAAGGTTGCTCCCCTTACAAAACAAGTCCGGCTGGCGCTGGGTGGACACGAAGGTCCCATCGAGGATCCCGAGGCAAGAATCGAGGCGATAATTGCTGTCCATCGGGAGCGACTTAATCAAATATTGGATCTCCTGGATACCCCGGCAACAATATACGAAGTGTCCCAAGAACTTTTCCCGGAGACGGAGGTATACCATCAAATCCTGGCAGTTGAGGAGACGGCTGCACACTTCGAATACCTCTATTCGCGTGGGTTTGTTGAATTGACAAACCTGGATGATATCGAGGTTGGGGGGGATACGCCTCGCAAATATGTTCGCAGGCAAATTGAAGAAAGTGTTATGCCTGCTTTGAAGGGAGGGAGTGATTAGAAGCTTGATTAATATCGAAATTCAGGGGTACGTGTAAAAAGAAGAACCAATGGAAGGGAGGATGCATCTCCTTTCTAAAGGAGTGACCTATGTATTCATTTGAACCAACTGAAGAGCAGCGAATGCTCATTGATGCCGTCGAGCGGTACGCGGTAAACGATTTGCGTGAAGCAGCTCGCGATGCAGAGGAATCCGGCGAGATTCCACGCGCACTCATCGAGAAGGGCTGGGAGATGGGTGTCCTCCAGGCCAGCGTTCCTGAACAGTACGGTGGATTTGGTGAACATTCTGCAGTTACAGGAGTGCTTGCCGCGGAGGCGATGGCATGTGGTGATCTGGCGATCGCGCTGGCGGTGATGGCGCCTTCTACCTATGTTATGCCCATCCTGTATGGTGGAACGGAGGCGCAGAAGGAAGCATTAATCCCGCCGGTCATTGAAGCAGAATGGAAGCCGTATGTGGCCGCCCTCACCGAATCCCGTTTCGATTTCTATCTTGGCGAGATGAGCACGATTGCAAAGAAGACCAAAAGTGGATATTCGCTCACCGGCGAGAAGGCATATGTACCCTTCGCCGACCAGGCTGAATCATTCCTGGTATTTGCCGCGCTTGATGGGAAGACGCAGGCGTTTATCGTTCCACCGGATGCGGAGGGATTGACCGTCGGCGAGAGGGACAAACTCCTTGGTATTCACGCACTGCCGACATTCCCCTTAACTCTGGAAGACGTAAAAGTTCCGACCAATGCTCGCTTGGGTGGGGATGATGGATTTGATCCAGCGTCAGTCATCGCCAGCGCTCAATTCACGATCGCCGCGATGGCGATTGGCTTGAGTAAGGCTGCGCTTGATTATGCGTTGCCCTACGCGAAGGAGCGCGAAGTCTGGGGGAAACCCATTGCCCAGAGGCAGTCGATCGCTTTCATGCTGGCTGAGATGGCGATCGAGGTTGAATCGAACCGCTTGCTGGCATGGGAAGCCGCCTGGATGCTCGACGAGGAGCAAGATGCTTCGAAGGCCGCTTACCTGGCGCTAACGGGCGCCTCTGACACGGCAATGTCCGTAACAGATAGGGCGGTTCAGGTGCTGGGAGGCCATGGTTATATCCGCGAACATCCTGTGGAATTGTGGATGCGCAACGGGCGTGGCATTTCAACCTTCGCCGGGATGGCGATGGTTTAGAAGATTCGAGAGATGTTTAGGGAGAGAAGCCCATGATTAGCTTCAAAATGCCGGAGAAGATCGAGCAGTCCGTTGTCATTATGGAAACCATTGCTGAAAATATGATGCGGCCTGTTTCACGCTACTTTGACGAGCATGAGCACGAGATCCCCTGGGATTATATTGAGTTCATGCACACATCTCAGAAAGCGATGGGTGGGGGTGGAGTCCTGACCGATTCTGAGAAGAAGAAAAAGAAAGAAGGGCCAAGCATCAGCTTCCAGCGCCTGGCTTTCACGTCCGAGATACTCTCCTGGGGGGATGTAGGGATGTGGCTCTGTACCCCGGGCGGGGGGTTGGGAGGGGCTGCCGTAAACGCGACGGGGACGCCCGAGCAGAAAGAGCGGTTCCTCTCACACTACCGCGGGGAAAAGCCCGTCTTCGATGCGATGGCATTGACAGAGCCGCATGCAGGATCGGCTATGCCCGCCGAAGTTCGCATGACGGCGGTTCGCGATGGTGAGGAATGGATCCTGAATGGAGAGAAAATCTTCGTCACCGCGGGGAATAAGGCGCTCGTAGACTCAGATGGATTCGTTGTGATGTGGGCGACGATTGATCCCGAAGCAGGTCGTGCAGGTGTGCGTCCCTTCGTGGTTGAAGCCGGAACACCAGGCTGCACAGTTACAAAAATGGAGCATAAACTTGGAATCCGCTCCAGCGACACTGTCTCGATCGTGCTTCAGGATTGCCGCATTCCCTTTGACAACATACTTGGCAGCCCTGAAGTGGTTAAAAAGAAGAAAACCAAGAAGGGTTTCAAAGGCGCCATGGCTACATTCGACGCCACACGCCCGCTTGTAGCTGCCTCAGCGCTTGGGATCGCGCGTGCAACCATCGAGTTATTGAAGGATATGCTCTTGGAACAGGGTGTAGAGATCCGCTATGGGCTGCCGCGCAGCACGATGACGAACATCGAACGTGAGATCGTGGATATGGAGACGCTGCTGCGTTCAACGTGGCTGCTCACGGTCAAGGCCATGTGGCTGGCGGATGAGCGCAAATCCAATACGATTGAAGCCTCGATGTGCAAGGTGAAAGCCGGGGATGTGGTCGTCAAGGTCACGCAGCGGGCAGTCGAGTTGATGGGGCCACTTGGTTATTCGCGCGAATATTTGTTGGAGAAGTGGTTTAGAGATGCGAAAATCAACGATCTCTATGAAGGGACGGGGCAAATAAACCGCTTGATCGTCGCGCGACGGATCTTGGAATACTCACGGCACGAGTTGAGTTGATCTATTCGGTTTCTGATCAACGCTCGGTGTCGCTCAAGCCGTTGATGAATGTAGCTCTTAATGTGGGTCATAAATTCTTGCCTCACGCTTAGGAGGGGAGTCTATGAAATATCACATTCGAAAAGCAGCCGTAATTGGATCGGGAACGATGGGAGGCGGGATTGCCGCTCTGTTCGCAGGCTTGGGAATCCCGACGCTCCTGCTCGACATCGTACCCTTTAAACTCACAGCCGCTGAAGAAGCAGATGGAAAAACTTTGAAAGATGCATCCGTCCGCAACCGAATCATCGAGGCGGGCTGGAAGGCGGTTACAAAGAGCCGCCCACCTGCCGTTCTGAGCGAGACTTCCAAGCAGCTAATTTCGCTTGGGAACCTCGATGACGATTTCGACCAGCTGGCAGATGTCGATCTTATCGTCGAAGTTATTATCGAGAATCTCGACATCAAACGAGATCTCTTCGAGCGAATTGATGCCATCCGCGCCGAACACACGATCATCGCCACCAACACCTCCGGTTTGCCGATACAAGCACTGGCGGAAGGGCGCAGCAAAGGGTTCCAGGGACACTTCCTGGGGATGCACTTCTTCAACCCTCCGCGTTGGCTGAAGCTGCTCGAAGTGATTCCTCATGGAGGAACGTTGCCGGAAGTGCTTGACTACGTAGTTCACTTCAGTGAGGAGACGCTCGGGAAGGGCGTGGTGATCTGTAAGGATACGCCAAACTTCATCGCCAACCGGATGTTCTCTATCACGAGCGCATACGAAGTTGCCTATGCTTTGGACCACGGATACAGCATAGAAGAGATCGATACCATCATGGGCGTCCTGGTGGGACGGCCAAAGACGGCGATCTACCGCTTGCGCGACCTCATCGGGAATGATATCGCAGCTCACGTGGGATCGAATTTGTACGAATTAATCCCAGACGACGAAACCCGTTTTATCTTGCAGCATGAAGCATCGGTCAAAATGCTGGAGGGGATGATCGACCGCAAATGGCTGGGCAACAAAACCAAAGTGGGTTTCTATAAAAGAGTTGATAAGGAAGATGGATCGAAGGAATTCTGGCTCTTGGACCCAGAGACCATGGAGCATACAGCTCCGCAGAAACCACGTTTCGAGTTCTTCAGCATCGGCAAAAAGCATGAAGATCTGGGTGAGCGTTACCGCTGGATCATCTCCCAGGTTGATGATGAAGATGCATCCGAGGAGACCCGTCGGTTAGCCCGCTATATCTGGGAGACGACAGCATTCACTCTTGGGTATGCATCCCGACGTGTGCCGGAGATCACCGACCGCTTTGTCGACATCGACATGGCGATGAAGTGGGGATTCGCCACCGAAATTGGACCTTTCGAGATCTGGGACGCGCTGGGCGTAAAGGAAACTCTTGACCGAATGAAAGACCTGAAGATCGAAGTTGGATCTTGGGTCAAGAAGATGGTCAAGGATGGGACCAAATCCTTCTATAAGTATAAAAAAGGTGAGGCGGTCAGCTACTACGACTTGAAAGAGAAGAAGTATAAGCCGCTCAAAAAGGATAAGAGAATCCTGCCCATCGCTAGCTTGAAAGCGAAGAAAGGCGCGATTCTGAAACGCAACGCCTCCGCTTCGGTGATCGACATGGGCGATCGAGTTGGCCTGGTCGAGTTCCACAGCACTGCAAATGCGCTGGATCAAGATATCTTTGACATGCTCACGCACGCCATGGATCTCGCCGAGGAAGATGAGCTAGATGCGATCGTGATCGGGAACGAAGGGCAGCACTTCTCAGCAGGGGCGAACATCTTCCTGGTCTGGATGGCTGCTCAGCAAGAGGATTTCGACCAAATAGACGCATTAGTTGAAGGTATGCAGATTGTCCTGATGCGTATGCGTTACTTCCCGAAGCCGATTGTCGCTGCGCCGCAGGGAATGGTCCTCGGCGGTGGCGCTGAGCTTAGTATGGCCTGTTCAAAGCGGGTTGCTGCTCCTGAAACCTTCATCGGTCTTGTCGAGATGGGTGTTGGAGTGATCCCTGCTGGGACGGGCACGAAGGAGTTAATCCGCAGGGTTATAAACCCGGTCATGCGTATCCCAAACGCCGATCCGATATCTGTCATGCAGAAAGTAT
>SOJU01000068.1 GCA_004376465.1 Anaerolineales bacterium
CCTGCCCTATGGTCCCGACCTTAACCTGCAGATCCTGGGATCGTTCCTACTCGATACAGCGAAAACGGTCTTCATCGTACTACTTTCACTAGCTGTGCTAGCCGGTTACGCCGCCATCGCTGCCATTACCACCCGCTCGATCCTGGGTGGTTTGTTGGTGAGCTTCGGTTTCTCGGTGCTCGACGCCGTTTCACTGGGCATGTTGAGCCTGCTCGCAACGCTCTTCAACCGGCCGTCGCTGATCAACCTCTACCAGTACACGCCCACCTACAACCTGAGTAACATGTATTCCTGGCTGTTGCGCGGAGAGGGCGAGGTCGCCATCATTGCCGGCATCTCGCCGCTCACTTTCGCGCCCGGCTTCTGGGTCTCGCTGCTGGTGCTGGCCATCTGGATCGGCGGTCTAATTGGCTTAGCCCTTGTCATTTTCCAACGCCAGGAGTTGACGGAATGAAACTATCACTATCCTGGAGGCACTATGGCTGAAATCGACTGGCGCCCTCTCCTGTATACCCTTCTGACCCTCTCCGCAATCGGTCTGGGGCTGACGCTGCTCGTCCTGGGTTGGGTGATCTGGCGTGTCCGCCGTATTCAGCTTCCGGAAGATGCGGGTTTCTTCACAGCCCTACGGGCGACACCGCTGATTGTGGTCATCCTGCTGGATTTGCTCGACATGAGCCTGGATTTCCTATCCGCTCCCATAGCCTGGACTCTGCTCGGCTACCTCGGCCTCTCTCCCTTGCGCGGCGTGACGGTGGTCGAAAGCCTGATCCCGGGAACACAGCTGCTGCCAACGATGTCCATCTTCTGGATCATCTCACGCATATTTGTTCCAGAGGCGACCGAGGACGAGGACATTATTGAAGGGTCATGGCGCGAATTAGAATAGGGGGTAAGAAAATGCGATGCTTAGGATCCTCATAGCCAATTACGCATGATATGAACACACTCGAGTTCGGTGCAATAATAATGATGATAAAATAGGCAACTAGTTGAACGAGGAGGATACAAACATGGACTTCGGTTTATCGTTTTCATTTCCCTTCCAGGACGAGGATTGGATTAAGAAAATCGTCCTGACTGCCGTGATCTCATTCATTCCACTTATCGGCCAGTTCGCACTCCTGGGATGGATGGTAGAGCTCACCCGACGCGTCATCCGCGGTGATGCTGAACCTCTACCAGACTGGGCGGATTTCGGCGGCATTCTCGTGCTCGGCCTGAAGATGTTCGTAGTCGGATTTGTGTATTCGCTGCCATTAATAATCTTCGCCTTGCCGATGGGGGTCATGAGTGCCTTGCTCGATAGCGAATCTGCCGTCGCCTTATACACCTTCGTCATGATGTGCTTCAGCTGCTTCGCCGTGATTTATGGGCTGGCTTTGGCCTACTTCTTTCCAGCAGCGGTTGGCGAACTTGCCGTAACAGACAACCTGGGTGAAGCGATCAACCCAACGAACATCATCGCCCATGTCCGCGCCGCACCGAGCGCTTACCTTCTCGCCTTCTTGGGCACAATCGTCGCCGGATTCCTTGCGGGATTGGGGATCATCCTCTGTCTCGTCGGGGTAATATTCACGATCGTTTACGCCTACGCCGTCCAGGGTCACCTCTATGGACAAGCCTACCTCGAGGCGACCAAGTCCTGAATTCTGAAGAGACAACCGTAACTACAGTCAGGAGCGCTCATCTCGAGGCTCCTGACTTTTTTACTAACCATGGAATTGCCCGGACACCTGCGGCAACGTTTGGCGTAGAGATAAATAAACAAGAGGGGCAGATCCATGACCTGCCCCTCAAAACGAAGTGCCTTGGATGCCGGCATCCGCCGCCGTTCATGACGCCTCAGGCATCATGCTTGTGAACAAGGTCTAGTCGGATTCCGACGACACTTCGATCATAGTCTCTTCCGGCACAATGATCATCATCGCCAGGTAAGCCAACACCAAACCCGGCGCAGCACCCAGGATAGCGACGGCGACAAATAAAAGCCGAACGACCGTGGAGTCAAGATTCGTGTACTCCGCCAACCCACCGCAGACGCCCGCTACCATTCTGTCCTCACGCGATCGAAACAATCTCTTTACTTCCTCAGTCATTCCAACCTCCTCTGGAAATTTCGTTCTCTGTACTTATCTACGTATTAACCGGCGAGAAGTTGCAGTGAAATAAGGTTTGCGCGTCCACCTCTCAAGCCGCACAGGTGAAAGCTCGCCTGCTAGAACAACCCTCGAAAAACCAGGAGCAC
>SOJU01000050.1 GCA_004376465.1 Anaerolineales bacterium
AATTGCATGATGATATCCGCCATTTGTATGAAGTTGACCGGGAAGACGGATTCAAGGGCTCTCCCTTTGATTATGCCCGGACGGTCAACAAAGGGCACGGAAGAGTTGAGATCAGAAAATGCTGGGTGACCTCTGCTCCCGAATATTTGCAATACATGGATCGTGATGGGGAATGGGAAGGTCTGAAGAGCATCGCCATTGTGGAGGCGACCCGGAGAATCGGAGAGAAAGAATCGTCAGAGATGCGGTATTTCATCTCCAGCCTGGATGTCGGTGCGGAAGCGATGCTCACCTATATCCGCACACATTGGGAAGTGGAGAACAAACTTCATTGGTGTCTGGATGTGGTTTTCAGAGAGGATGACAACCGCGTTCGCAAGGGCCATGCGCCCGAGAATATGGCGATCATGCGCAAGATTGCGCTCAATGTCTTGAGGAAAGAGAAGACGAAAAAGTGTGGTGCAAAAGCGAAGCGGCTTATCTGCGCCATGGATATGGATTATCTGCTCAAGGTCATCAATTTATGAAAACGCGATTGCCCTGATTCGTTCCCGTGAGGAGGAAGGAAGCTAAGATAGGAGGTCAAGGTTCACATGCATTCGACATGGATATTGATCGATTTCTCGGAAGCTTTGCGGAGGTATCCGTTGTATCTACTTCGCGCACGGATGCATTTGTCAACCACCCACCCTATGGATTGGGCGCTGATAGATGCCTGGCTTTCTTCTCATGCGAATAGAGTCTGCTGCGCACCTGTCGTATACGTTGTTTCAGCATGAAAGTCAGCCATATCCACGTGTTCTTTCTCCACATTTGATCAATCGCACGTTCATCCTCTGCAGAGGGTATCTTCTCGCGGAAACGCGCTTCTGTATATCTATCGGTCGCCTCCTGGAGTATCTGGACAATCGTTGGGTGGGCACCAATCTGAGGTTCGAGCTGTGCCAGAAACTCATGCGGCGTTGTCGCCGGATTACCGTGGAAACCAGCACTTAGCAGCATCTGACGCATTCTTAGGTACACTACACCAGACATGCCATAATCCCGATATCGACCGCGATCGACACGCTTTCGCCGCGTAAATGGGATCAAGCCCAGCGCCATCAGAACCACGGCAATGATCATCAGTCCCGGCAGAAAGTAAGGTCTGTCGGGAAGAGGATCGCCCAGGAGACCAGGTTCATCCTGAACTTCGAGCGATGCCGAACTTTCGGGTCGGTTGAATGTCCTGCGGTTGGTCGTAGGTTCGAATTCAATCCAACCATTCTCAGGAAAGTACACCTCGACCCAGGCATGGGCATCACGCTCCAGTACCTTGTAAGCCTCCATCTCAAGGTCATACGAGCCCATGGCGTACCCGGACACAACACGGGCAGGGATTCCGATTGAGCGAAGCATGATAACCATCGCCGAGGCATGGTAGCTGCAGAATCCCCTTTCAGCATCGAACAGGAAATAATCCACAGCGTCCCGTCCTTGTGGTGGAGGAGGAGTATCCAGGTCATAGGGGTAATTTACCCGCAGGTACGATTCAATCCGTTTGACCTTTTCATAGGGTGTTGAAAGACTGTGCGTGAGCTGACCTGAAAGATCCCGCACTCGATTGGGTAATTCTTCAGGAAGTTGAAGGTAGATTTCTGCGATAAACGGGGGGAACGATCCCGGTGAATGTTGAAGGTCACGGATAGTGAGTGATGCGGCCCACGATAGGACGGAGTACTCGAACTGCCCATCGATATCTGCAAGGATTATCCCTTCTTGAGCGATATCGTACCCTCCACCGGCGAATGCGATCGAGAACGGTTTGTTGACGGCATAAAGCACGTCTATTATTTCGGAATCTAAGGTGTACGTTTGTTCAAGGGCATAACGCCCATGCGGGACATCCAAAGAATCACCCACTTCACCCTGTTTGACTGCCTCCTCCAGCGGCTCCCAACCTTGCCCGGTATACGCCGTGTAAATCCGGCTGCGCCAGTAATGTTGTGGGATAGATAAGGGCACAAGGACTTCCGCGGGCGGAGGCGCCGGGTCACTGATGTGCACCCACATGGTGACCTCTTGCCCTGTGGGCGGGTGTTTCCCGATGGTCTGAAGCTCCGGCGAGAGCGAGTGGGCAGTCAGCGTGCTCTCGGGCTCTAATCCACCTGAGAACCCACTTGACGCAGCGGTCTTCTGCTCTCCACGCTGGAGCCACTCGCGGATATCAGCCCAACCCTCGGGTGTGGCCACCAGGGGCGCAATTCCCGAGGTGAACACAACAAAGGCTGCGATCATCGTGGTGCCAATCCCCCATTCCAAACCCATGCCTTCAGGGTAATCCACGCCACGATCCTTCCAGATTCGATGACGGGAAAAGAAATAAGCAGATCCGAGCGCAAGCAGCGCGCACAGCACATACAACTGCAGGTAGCGCATAGACTGATCTGCCCGTCCGACGATCACGGCCAGGGAGAAACCAAGTGGAAGGGCTCCGACCAAAACATGTCGGTTGCGAAACGTCCACCAGCCTAACCAGGCAACGAAATTCCAATGCAGAAACGAGAGGAAGAAGATGATTATGACGCGTTCGCGAATGGGTTCTCCAGAAGAGATAGAAGCCCCCCAGTTAAGCACTTGGTCGAAGAAGAAAATCAGGCGGTTGTTCATATACAGGATGGATTCTGCCTTCGCGTTGACAAATATAAACGTGGGCGACGGCAAAAAACCTGCCGCAAATTCCAGCGACACCAAGAATGAAAGAGCGAGGTTGTAGAGCGCGGCGATGAAACCACGGAATTGCGCTCTGGCAAGCGCCAACCCCACGATCAACCCCAGGATAAGGGTTCGAGTATGCGCTGCATCTTCCGGCACCCAGGATATTAGTTTCAGACTCTCCGAAACTGCGTAGACCATACCGATGACCGGCAATAATTCGAAGGTCCAGCGACCCACCTTCCGCCAAGGAATATCCATTGCTAGGAGCTCCCCTCACTGAAAAGGGATGACGCCACCCGGGGATGTTGTACAACGATGGTTTTCCCCAGGGCGAGAGTCTTAAATTCCCAGCGGCGGACTGCGCCATACGATGCTTCAATGGGCAGAATCTGGTCAACATGAATGGCGCGAGATTGGACTCCGGATCGAAGGAGTCGACCAACAGTCTGATCGACATCTGCGCTGGACCTGGGCTCAGCTATCAAGAGGATGGCAAGCAATCCTGCCTTGCCGAGATCGAGTGATGCTCTCCATGCATTTACCCAATCTGTATCGATTGCGGGGGTTACCGGAATGAGAAGCTGACCTGGCAAAATCAAAGGAGCAGCCTTTTGCATCAACTCAGGAAACTTCTGCTTTTTTGTTGTGTGCAGGGAAGCAAGCGTGCGAAGAATTCTCCATAATTGAGCCAAACCGGGCGCAGGCTCAATAACTACAGGGTTGTCCATGTAAGAAAACAGCCCTACGGATAGGTGTCTACGCAAGAGCGCCTCAGCCAGCGAGGCAATTAAGATAATCAACTTCTCTTCTGTGGATTCAATTCCAGTGCCGACATGAGAATCCGCATCCAAATCTGGAAGCAGCCAGACAACCGACCTTGCTTCAGGCTCGAATCCCTTCACAAAAATACCATCACGACGGGCTGTCGTTGGCCAGTGGATGTGGCGCATGGGATCACCAATGATATAGGGTCGAGTCGTGAATGCCTTCGTTGATTCAGCCTTAATAGGGGAACGGTAAAAATACGCATCCCCCTGGGAACTGGATTGCGGGAGCAAATCAGCAGGTATCTCCGCTAAGGGTGGATAGACTACCAATTCGCGATGATCTTGATAGGTTTGCCTGACAATGAAAACACCAAATGGGTCGCCCATTTGGAGCTCCCAGGGCCCCATCTCATAGATACCGCGGAGCGAGCATACGGTCCGATTCGTCCACTTGCGCCTGCTATTGCCACCCAGGGCAGCCACAACGGAAGCTGAAAGACCGGGTAAAGTAGATCGATCGACGAATTCAGCCCAGATTAGGGGCAGGATGGATTGGTTGATGAGTTCGACCTCTTCTTCAATCTCGTCACCAACCTGAACTGCAGCCGAGAGGAGATTGCGTCGTGCGCCTACCCCCTTAGCCATGCGATAGGACCAGGCGAACGATATGGCCACGAGTAAGCCGAAAGCAGCGAACGCGAGCGCGGCAACGTCCGCCAACGTCCAGAAGTAGAGCACTGCACAAGCGACCAAAACCGCGGGGATTGTGTAATTACGTAGCTCGAGGGTTGTCAGCTTGACTGGAGTAGAATAGCTTCGCAGGATGAATGTTGGCCGGCGGTCACGAAATCTCCAACCTCGCAATCCCTGAAGAATGAGAATCGCTTCGACCCCCTCTGGAATAGCCTTTCCACCGGTGTGACGGCATGAGAAAGGGATCCTTTCGATTGAAGGGTTGGTTACGCGCTTAAAACCTTTCATGCTGCCCTGGTTCACTATCGAAGTGAGCGTGCGATTGATCACCCCTATGCATTCTCTCTATGTATGATACACCCGGGAGCTAGGTTTGCAGAATGAAAGGTAACCTGTCTTGTAATAAACGCCCTCTCGGGCGCTTTGATCTCCGGCGGCATCCTTTGGCCACGAAACACAGAGAGCACACAGCAAAGCTCCATTCTCGAGATGCTGTATGCTCGGTTTGGTTCAACTTTTTTCTGTGTCGGCCTGGTTTCTACGAAGGTAGAATATCTTGTCCTTAATGAGTAAAAAATTGCAGCTAAGTTAATCATCAGAACCAAGAGATCAGCAATTCCAAACTCATCAGTAATCGATAATAATGAAATCAAATTAACATCCCCAACAATAGATAAAATGCGGTCCCGCCTCGCCTTATCATTATCCAGTAGAGCCCAATCATAATTGAACTGGTAAACAACGCTAGTCCAGACATACCCCATCGATACCAATCTCCTTCTGGTATTGCTGGGTGCAAGCCCGAGTCAGTTATGACCGCGAATGTCAGCCAAACCAGCGCGTTAAGTAAGATTAGAGCTCGATTGAAAGATATAAAAGTGTTGTACCTGAAGCATACTGGTAGCTGTCTAGAAAACAAGAGAGAGGATAGGTGCTGCATGAAGGCTGAGCTGCCTACAGACGTTACTCGCTGTGCGACCATCACCATGGAGCCGGTTCAGTAATCTGTGAAATTCGTCTCTTGGTCCGAGGTACTCTTTGCTATCTTGAACAGGCTCACGGAGATCATAATCCACCACAGGAGCCATAACAAGCCATTGATGGGCATAAGAAGAGAGGCGATGGACGGGGCAACGATCCAACTGATGTAATTGGCGAGAGTTAAGACAAAACCGGCGATGCCCGTATAGCCCACGGCTCTACCGAAGGACTGGCTCCGCAGAATGACGACGGAGAAGATGAGACCTGCAACTGTCATGAATAGAAAGCCCGTGGTCTGCGGCGTCGCCGTGCTTACATTGGAAAGGGTTTCTCCCGCTGTCAGATATACGGCTCTCTGCGCATCGGTGATTGCGACGGCATGCAGGTCGCTGAGAGGAACTATAGCGAGGGTGAGTACCCTGGGCACGATAAAAACGGCCACCCCGAGCAGTGCGAAATAGAGGGCGATTAATATCCATGATGGATGAACACGCCGGAGGGCCATATAGAGAGCGAGGAACATAACCCCCAGGAGTGCGAACGAGACGATATCCAGTGCATTGAGGTACCAGAGACCAAGGAGCTTGTTGTGCTGAAGGAGAGCGAACCAGCCTTCGATGGTGGTTGGATAAGGATCACAAAAGATCAGAATGATAAACTGGCTGAGATACAAGGCCCAGGCGATCACGGGCGCCACAGCGCCGGCCCGGTAGAGTGTCTTCCACTTGGTGTGTTCCACGCGTTTGTGCCTCCTTGGGAACCTTGCCCGCTCCCCAACTATGGTGCCCTTTTACGAAAACCAGCTCCCCGGCAGTAGCGGCATCAGTCGTTTTTTGAAAAGCCCCTCAGCATAGGGACAGAGCGCCACACGCTTCAAGTAGACATGGAATGTGTGCTCGTCAAAGGGGTACAGTCTCAGGACATAGGTGACACTTTGTTATCGGGAAATAGGTTGCACTCTGCTCGCATGATCCACTCGTCTCATGCTCAGCGGCACCATAGATACAATATCGTGGATCTTGTTCGTTTGCAACTCATAACGGCCATTGTGATAGAAATAGAAGAACATGTCGGACACCCCGTCGTCCACTTCCTCTAAGCCCATATAATCCTCTAGCAATGTACTGTTGACTAATATCTGTTTGTGAAACATGCGGATCGTTCCAGCGCGGCTCACCCGCCGCACCAGGTAATGAGCAGGATAGGCGTAAGTCTGGATCTGCTCCTGCATCAACCGGATGGAAGCCTGGTGCATTTCGGCCGGCCGCTTCATCCCCAGCGCTTCGTTCGGTGCATTCTCTCGTGCACTCCGTGCTGCTGCGGCTTCCCGGGTTCGATTAGTTCGGGGTAGATGCCAAGTTTGATGAACCACACCGACAGCTGTGACAGCCGCGCCAGGGCGTTCGATGCAAACGGCACCCCATTATCCGTCCGAATGCGATTGGGCAACCCGAAGGAATCAAAAAGCTGTGTGAAATGCCCAAAAGTCTTCTCCAGAGAGATCGCCGGGTGTGCGTCCAAGCACATTTTCTAGAACGGATGTCCTTTTTTGGCCACTACAACCCTAATCGCTAATTCCCCACACAGCCTAACGACGAACCTATTAAGTGTCGGGCGATGGGTTTCACTGTCTACTTCACAATCAGAACCGGCCTGTCCGTCCAATAAAGCAAATGGCGAGTCACCACGCCGAAAAGGTATTTGTGGAGCCGATCTTCACTTCCGGCGGGTGTGATGATTAAGTCGTACTCCTTTGCTGACAGCTCACTTCGGATCTGCCATTCTTGTGATCCCTGGCGAAGCTGTAAAGTACCATCAAGATTTTCCTTCACCAATCTCTCTGCTGCCCATCGCAATTGCTGTCCCAATTGACTCTTCGTAGACAGCAATTCAGGCAATCCACAATTGAACCGTTCTAATCCTTGATACATACCTGGCACAGAAGGCACAATGGTTAATAGCGTTATTTCAGCCTTACTAGCCTGCGCCAGGTGCACACCCCATTCAACCGCTGGCTTATCACGCTCTTCCCCCTGTATCAGGATCAGTATCCTAGAAATTGGCCAACGACTCCTTTGGATAACAAGGAGTGAGATTGGCAATTGATTAATGATCTTTTCGCGCATGGGGCAAGCAGTAAGATATCTGCGGAATGATTGAACTTGTGGTCCAAGGATGAGGAGGTCATACCCTTCATCTGTTTTCCTTGCCAGGTTGCTCAGAAATCGACTGCTGTTTTCAATCCATTCCAGGCGCTCGACTTCAGCATGGAAAAGATCTCCAATGCTGCAGGCGTAGCTGTTGAGCGCCTCGAATCGTTCCGGAGTCTCGCAGACCAAGAACCTGTATCCCGGATTGCCCGAATCCAACCAAACACTGTTCAGTAATGCATCTATGGTTTCCTTTCTGCCGCGCACGAAACAAGATGCCGCTCCCAGTGCCGCTGAGATTTCATCACGTGCCACCGGATCCTCTGGGTTTGCCATAACGACCGTAATCGCGCCATCGGCTTCGGCAACGGGAAGAGCATGGCATCGGAATGCCAGATCTATCGGCAAACGGCGGACCAATGCCGAATCGGGTATCACATCATTAAGAATCAGTGCCCGCGCTGGACGACACGCTACTGTTGTCATATCCGTCCTCGGGTCTAGTCATATTCAATTATTCAGTGGATCGCTAACAGACATCGTTATGAGGTTGTGATGGAGGTGTGATAAAGGAGGATTTATTGGAGAGAGGTGGGCAGGGCAAGACCGTACCCTACACCAGGTACGGTTTCAATGTAAATTGGATGCGAGGGATCCGGTTCTATTTTGCCCCGCAAGCGATGCACAATCTGGCGGAGCATATCCCGGTCTCCGCCTTCAGGACCCCAAACATATTCGATGATTGCGTCCGTTTTCAAGACATGACCGGAGTTGACAATCAGGTATTCAAGCAATCTGTTTTCGAGGTAGGTCAACGAAACGCTTTCACCCTTGCCAATGGCCACAGCTCGCCGATTGAGATCTAATGTTAGATCTCCTGCTTTGAGCACGGATGGGGTCGGGACCTTGCGTACACGCCTTAGAACAGCATGGATTCTGGCCATAAGCTGTCGTGGGCTGAAGGGTTTCGGAATATAGTCGTCAGCGCCCACTTCTAGCCCATGAATGATGTCATCCTCCTCGCCCCTGACGGTGAGTATGATGACAGGCGTGTCGGATTGAAGGCGAATCTGCTGGCATACTTTAAAACCATCGAGTTTGGGTAAATTAATATCAAGCAGAATGAGATCAGGATTATCCTCAGACCATCGTCGCAACCCCGCTTCACCATCATAGGCCTGAATGACCTCAAACCCATCTCGTCGAAGAGTAAAGGCAACTACATCGGCAAGAACGCGATCATCATCTACAACAAGAATTCTCATTCTTCACGCTTACTTGGAAGTGTAAACCAAAAAATCGAACCACCACCAGGATGATCCTTCCAGCCGACTTGCCCTTGATGAGCCTCGATGATGGCCTTGACCACAGAAAGGCCTAAACCAGCACCCTGTTGAACCTCATCCGCTCGAGAGTCAATGTGCGGGAAGCGACGGAATACATCATCACGGTGTTCCGATAGGATGCCGGACCCCCTATCGGCAACATTTAATTGAACCCAGCCGTCTTGGATCTTGACCCTGATCGAGATTTCCGTCCCGTCAGGACTGTAAAGATTAGCATTAGACAGCAGGTTGACCATGACTTGCAAAACCCGCTTGGGGTCCGCATGAACCATCGGAATGGTTTTTGGAAGTTCCACAGACAAGAATTGATCGCGTTTGTCAAGTAGCGGCTGCATGATCCTAGCAGCCTCGCCGATGATTTCTGCGAGATCCATGGGGCGAGGAGAAACCCGCAAGTGTCCTGTTTCTATATTGCCGCTCTCAAGTAGGTTGTCAACAAGCGTTCGAAGCCCAAGGATACCCAAATGTAGCGAATTTAGCAGCTCGTGGAGTTCAGAATATGTAAGGTCAGAAGCTTGGTCCATGAGTAGCTCAATGGAAGCAGCGAGCGAGGAAAGAGGGGTTCGAAATTCGTGTGATACATTGGCCATAAAATGGCCTAAGAGTCGATGGACGGCTTCCTCTTCACTGATATCACGGATAACAAGAACGACCTCAGCTTCACCCGCACCTGATGGCGCTAACTGTGCACCTGTAATTGCAAGCGTTGCTTGTTGTCTATCAGCTAACTCCACCAAGATCCTACATCGTCGACCGGGGCTAGGGATGAGGTCCCTAAATAAATCTTTCGTCTCTACCGGTCGAAAGAATTCATCACAGGAACGCTGAATAACCTGCTCACGTCTCCAACCTGTGATACGCTCCGCACCAGGACTAAAGAATGTGATTCGACGGCTATCATCAAGGATGACAATCCCTTCAACGATGCCGTCCAGAAGTTGATCTGTCCAAGCTTTTTCCTGCTGTACTTGTCTAAGGGTTCGTCTCAGGTCGACTCGTGCGCTATCCAGAGCTTGTGCAACAAGTGATGCCTCGCGAACGCGAGTTTCAACCATCACAGGTGTATCCAGATCCCCCTTACTAAATGCCTCGGCTGCTTCAGTGAGACTAGTGAAGGTTGAGCCTATCCTCCTGGCCAAGTACGCCCCGAATATTGAACCGGCGACCGCGATAGAAAGTATGCTTCCAGCTAAGGTCCAAACTAAGCGTTGACGGGTTGCGATTATATCCCCAACTCCAAGAATAACTTCGGCCTCCAGTCCTTCATCAATGATCGGAAGCCTCAACGCATAGTAAGGTTCACCTAGTAAATTAAAAATTGTACGCACCCCCTCAGTTGTGTCTCCGTCTGTTGCCATCTGGCGGGTTGCTTTTGATAATTCGTCCAAATCTGATGAGAAGCTTGTAGAGACCAATTGCCCGTCCAGAAATATCGTGTGTTCAAGACCAGTTTGAGCTCGCATTTGCTCAGCAAACGTATTGTTGAGCGCAATTCCAGCGATTACTTGTCCAATATCTGCATCGTCCCCCACAACTGGGCTCATGGCGAGGAGCAAAACTCGTGGAATATTCATTCTTATGTCGCTGTAGACGTCTGTGGGTTTGTTTAAAGCGCATGCTTCTGCACTCATTTCATATCCTACACTGGCCACTACGGAACCACTTGTGTCACAGACAATCACCAAATCGGATCTGGCTCCTATTTGGAGGGTTTGCAGATAATCTTGTAGCGCATCCAGATCTTTCTTCAAAAGCAACTCATGGAGAGTGGGGCGTTGAGCCATGAGTGTGGCCAAGCTTATTAGTTCAGTTTCTCTAGCAGTGTAGAGGGCTTGTGTGGTGGGTCGCCCTTGGTCCAACTGAGCCCATGCCTGACGATCGAGTTGCCTACTGATCAACCAGATTGCTGGCAGACTTGCAACTGCTGCTGTTAAGAGGACTAAAACAATTGCACTAAAGATCATTTGTATGGATAAACTCTGAGGATCGACCCTTAGGTGACGCAATATCTGGCCACACTCAACTTTCTGTCTTCAAGATGCCATATCCGCAGCTTTCATCTTGGGCTTATAACACCGTTTTACTTACATTATACTGCTACCAAAACAGGCAGAGATTTTCCTGGCTCCTATTAATTACCGTGAATCGATGCATAGGTGCAAACATTAGTTTATTACGTAATCGGAAGGTATATGCTTTCTCATAATGCTTAATTGATCGATCATGATTTGTGCTAAAACTTCATTCCTAAACCGGCGTCTTAGTTCCCGCGTCACGTTTGTTATGAGAAAGCAGCAGTTATAAAATTCGAACTAAACACTATTGCTCATCCATCGATTATATACATGTGCGGCGGCTCCCACACCGCCGTTTGCTCTCATACGTTTTTTGGATTCCAGGAATGCTATAAACTATGGGAGCGCTGCTTCCGGCTCCCGGCGTGGACTGCGGACCCCAAACGAAAAATTCCAGATGCTCCCCTTTTTGAGACACACCCGGATGATGGATTACCTAGTTTGCTTTGCCTCCAGCAACGAAGCGACCTTCTGGACCAGGTCATCAGGATCGATCGGCTTATCGATAAATTCATCCACCGGGAGGTAATCTTCCTTTGGACCGAACCGCATTGGGGTTGTGCTATGGATCGCGGTGAGTATCAAGATTGGGATTTCTCTAAAGGCATAATACTCCGACGTGGGGTCCTGGCTCTTAAGCTTGAGCGTAACCTGAAAACCCTCCGTAGTTGAATCCATCATCACATCTAAGATGATTAAATCAGGACGCTGAGTTCTGACCCTCGCCAGACATTCTGTCCCGTTCTTGGCCTCGATCACCTCGTGACCCTCCGCCTCCAGGCACAGGCGTGTTGACATCACAACATCCGGATCGTCATCAACAACTAATATCTTTGCCATGGTTTGCATCCCTCACTAATCAAAGAGTTTCAATCAGACGCATTTCACTTTTATCATATGCGCGGAGCAGGAAATGCACGGATCGTAGGCGCGCACCAACATCTCAAGCGACATCGTCATCTCTTCTTGTGTACAACCGAGCTGCTGTGGGACCCAAGCTCGCATATCCGCCTCGATATTGGCCAGGTTCTGCGCAGTTGGGATGACGCAGTTCGCAGCGCTCACGAGGCCATCCTGGATCTCGTAGTGGTGATAGAGCGTGCCGCGCGGCGCTTCACATGCGCCCACACCCTCACCAGAAGAACGGGCGACAGGCGCTGGATCCTCAGACACAACGCCTCGATCAAGCAGCTGCTGGATAAGATCGATTGCCCCCTCTGTGCAATGAACGATTTCTACGACCTGTGCTACCGAAATCATATAGGGATTAATACAACCTGGTGTGAGCCCGAGCGCAACAGCCGCAGCCTGAGCTTTGGGATGCAGCTTGTCGTGGTTTAATTTATAGCGCGCCAGAGCACCGACCATAAAGGATTGGCGTTGATGCCGGGCGTGTTTCGCAGTGGAGTGATCGACCATGTGTTCATTTGTAATAGATCGATACTCCTCTAACGGCCACGGACCGCCCTCCGTGCTCATGATCTCCCCATCAATGAAACAATACTCTTCCTTTGTATATAGAGCGATAAACTCTGTCTCACGTTCGAACGCCGGCAGTTGACAACTCTGGATCAGCTCTACCGCATTATCCAAGTCCGTTCGCATCGCCTCCAATCGTTTGCTAATGGATTCGAGTACCTCAGCAGACGGGAAATGTGTAAATCCACCGACCACCATGGCGATAGGATGCGTGTGCCGACCGCAGATCGCTGCGCACAAATCTCCCGCCACCTTCTTCATGCGCAGCGCTCGTTCTACGACATGAATATCGGTTTGTGCGAGAGAAATCACACTCTCCACACCCAGTAGATCCGGCGCGACCAGCAAATAAACGTGAAGGATATGACTGTCCAACATTTCGCCGAATAAATTGAGTTTTCGGAGTCGCTTCGTCTGTTCGCTTGGCTCGACCCCAAGCGCTTTTTCGACTGCCTTCAAAGACGCCGTCCCATGGGTAACGGCGCAAATTCCGCAGATACGAGAAGTAAGATGCGACGCTTGATCATAGGGTCGCCCAAGCAGCATGGCCTCGAAAAAACGAGGCGCCTCAACAATCTCCAAATCGCATTTCACAAGCTTTCCTTTGCGGACATCGACGACGATATTGCCATGCCCCTCTACTCGAGTGATGTGGTGTATGTCGATTTGCAAGGTTTGTGACATCTCTGCTCCTTCAAGCTTCCATATCGCTTGTCGCGATCTGGTTAGTCAAGAAAAGACTCATCTTGGCTTTTACTCTCATTTCGTCGAGACCATTCTCAGAGAGCACTTCTCGAAGGGAAGCCATATTCGGATTTGGGATCAGCCCCCGGCACCCTTCACAGCCTACGCCAAAACTGGGACAAATCGCCCCACATCCCGCTCTTGTAATCGGACCGAGACATGTTTTCCCATACAAAAATACACAGCCCGTTTCCCTTAACTTGCACTCCACACACACTGGGTAATCTGGAATGTCAGGCAAATTTCCCTGGAGAAGGCTTTTTACAGCTCTCACAAATTCTTCGCGATCAATCGGGCAGCCCGGTATGAAGGCATCAACCTGGATGAAATCGCTGATCGGTCGCGCCGAGGCAGCCTCATAGACTTCTGCCTTCTCCCCATACACATAGCGTTTTATCTCTTCAAGACGATGAGCGTTACGTACCGCATTCACACCACCTAAGTGTGCACATGCACCGAGTGTTATAACGATTTGAGCTTGATCGCGGATCGCTTGCAGCCTGACCTCGTCGCTCGGACGCGTGTAGGACCCTTCAACGAGGGCAATCTGATAGTCGTCATTTCTCTCGCTCATCGCCTCTCGGAATTGAACGATCTCGACTGCGTTTAATAATTCCGTATGCGTTTGGAGCGAGTCAAGAACAGTAAGCTGACAGCCCTCACATCCGGCGAAATCGAAGAAGGCGATCTTCGGTTTAGTCGATGACATTAGAGTGCCTCCTCAAGGTGCCGTATCTCGGCGTAGGAGAAAGCGGGACCATCCTGGCAAACGTACATATGATCCATCTGACAATGTCCACACTTACCGACGCCGCATTTCATGCGACGCTCCAGGCTGAGCCAGATATTTCCTTCTGGCAAGCCCATGCCCAGTAGTTCCATCAAAACAAATCGGTACATCACTGGCGGACCACAAGTAATCGCCACGGTGTTTCGCGGGGAAACCTGAATATCAGAGAACAGGGTTGTGATCACGCCCACGTTTCCCTTCCATTTCTTATCCGGTTTGTCGACTGTGAGGTGAAGCTCAACATCCTCGCGCATCGCCCATTCCTGCAGTTCATCCTGAAAGAGCATCTCCACGGGCTGACCGGCGCCATAGAGGATGATTATCCGACCATAATTGCTTCGATCGTCCAATACCTCGTTAATGACGGAGCGCAGCGGTGCCAGGCCCAGCCCGCCTGGTGCGAACAAAATATCCTTCCCCCGAAAACGCTCGATTGGAAAACCACGGCCGAAGGGTCCCCGAACGCCAACAACATCACCGGGATTGAGTGCATGCAATGCGTTGGTGAGCGCGCCGGCTCGTCGCACACAGAGCTCAAAAGAGCTTTTGCTCCGACTCGGAGAAGATGAAATACTGATCGGAGCCTCCCCAACCCCCAGGACCGAGACCTGCACGAACTGGCCAGGTCTATGTTCCAGAGATGTCGGGAAAGGCAGTTCAATCGTAAATACCTTCTCCATCTCGGTCATTGAAGTGATCTCTAGGATAGAGAGCATGATGGGCTGGTAAATTGAGGGAGCCTCTAGAGTCATCTGCCTTCCAGTGTTCATGCCAGGATCTCCTCCTGAGTTGCTGCAGACGGAACCCGCCGGCGATGGAGTTCATTGAATATATCCACCGGCGAGATATGGACAAGACACGCCTGAGCACATCGCCCACAACCGACGCAACCCACAACACCATATTTTTCGGTCAGATATTTCCCTTTACGGAAGAACCGATGACGCTGCCGGGCAGCGCGAGCGTCGCGGAAATCATGCCCTCCAGCGACAACTGCAAACCGATCGAGTTGGCAAGAATCCCATACTCGAAAACGACCGCCAGAGCACAAACTGAAGTCAACCTCGTCCCTCACGTCGAAACAATAGCAGGTCGGGCAGACGATATTGCACGCACCGCAGGCGAGACATCGGTCTCCAAGTTCTTCCCAAACTTTACTGTCGTAACTCAACGATAGTAAAGCCGGAAGCTCGGTAATGTCGAAATCAACGCGATATGTGAAGTGTGACCACTTCTCGCTCATGACTTTATTCAAGCGCTCGAAGTCAGCGTCCGTCGCCTCTCGAACCTCATTGAAATTCCACAAGAGGCTTACCCCCTTATTTGATCCAATCTCCAATAGATACTCGTCACCCAGGTCCGTTATATGCAGATCGAAATCTTCGGGAATACTAAGGGTGCCCATGCTCTTGCAAAAGGAATATTCCGAACAGGATTTAATGCATTCAAGGCTTACCAGAGTTGTGTTCTCGCGACGGGTTTGGTAATGCTGATCGGCCGTGCCTCTCTCGAAGACTCGATCCAGGAGCGTGATCGAGTGCATGTCGCATGCATGGATGCCGAGGATCACTGTCGGCTCATCATCAAACGTCGGCTCAACGATGTGGGTGTCCCCCGTAGCATCGAAATGGAACAGATCCTCACGCTGGGGCAGCAGCACTTTCTTGGGAGGTAGAATCGTTGTTGGGTACGACAGGTCGAGCTCATCGGCAGAGTGAATGTCTCCAAAAATAAACTGGGATTGCGCGAGCTTGGGTCCAATAATCCGGTAGTGCTCACGGAGGGTTTCAATCCAGTTTTGCAGAGCGTGTTTGGGTAATATTTTCGCGATCATGTTGTTCCTTGCTCCGATTTAGCTATATGCGCTTTCACACCAGCCGGTATGAGGACATCAGCGCTGGTATTCATCGCAAACCGTCCATGATTGGCACCCTCTCCCAGTTCTCCTCCTAATACTATCGCCAGCCTTTGAGCAATTGCTGGTACAACCTTCTGCATGAGCGGAGATATCTCCCCAAATTCCACAAATGCGGGCTGGATCCCAAGCAATGTGATTTCGCATCCAAGTTCGGATTTCAGATACCTCCCCAGAATATGAAGCGGCAAGGTGTGCGTTGAAGCGCCAACTCCAGTGACGTCTTGGTATGGGATCAACTGTACGGTTCCGGGTACCTCATCCATCTGCGCAGCGTCGATCATGAGTACCAGGTCAGGTGCAAAACGGCGCAGCGCTCCGCAGCAGTTCTCCGGTGCCGGTCCGGCGCATAATATCAATCGTTCTTGGGACGGTTCGATTAGAGACTGAAGGTACCTGGCAATGAGCACTCCTGCCGCATCATCGCCTTGCAGCTCATGGCCGATACCAATGACCGCAACTCGAAGCGAATGAGTCGTCTTCCGCAGCCGCCCCAACCGCTCGCCGAGCAGGACATCCCAGTTTCTATCCATTTTCCAAACAATCCCCGAAGATAATGTCAAACATACTCCGATCTAAAGCTGCCAGTTCCCATATCTCATTCGACATCTCCAAGCAGCCCTGACGGCAGCTGTAAACGCACTGTGCGCAGAACGTACAGCGGTCAGGGTAGTAGCGCAGTTGGTACTTCTTAGATTCTTTATCGAGCACGATCACATCAAGCGCTCCGGCTGGACAATCCTTGGCGCATAAACCACAGCCTATGCAATCCTCAGGGTGCCAAATGAGCATGCCGCGCAATCTTTCCGGGGCTTCGCTTCGCTCAAATGGGTATCTTTCCGTACTTGGTTGGCTGAACAGCGAGATCGTTAGGTCGCCCAGCATTGTGCCGAATTTCATATCATCACCCCTTGCCATATGATGATGCCCAGCCACTGCACAAGAACGAGGAGGGTGCCATATCTCCACCAGAGGCCAACGGTCTGATCTATTCGCAGTCGGGTGAAAAGCGCATGGATGCCAACGATGACTAAAAGCAGTACAAGTGTCTTGGCCAGGAATAATAACGGAGTTGCCACACCACCAAGGTAAAATGCGGCGATCAAAGTCAGTCCAAGAACCAACGCCACACCTTTTCCCAACCGGAAAAGCGCCAGCCCCCTTCCGCTGTACTCGGTGAGTGCGCCGGCAACGATTTCTGTCTCAGCTTCAGGTGCATCAAGCGGAGGGATCTCAAGTTTTCCAATAAGCCCAATCACCGCCACAATAAAGCCGAAGGGTTGCGTGATAAGCAGCCAGCGTCCATCCGTGTAGCCAATGATCTCGCTAATCTCCCAACTGCCGGCGACAAAAGCCGGCCCTAAGAGCGCGAGTAAAAAGGGCGCCTCGTAGGCGAAGAGCTGAGTCAGCGCACGCGTTGCCCCCACCAACGAGAACCGGTCCAACGTATTCGCCCCCGCCAAACCCAGACAAATTGTCACGAGGCTGAGCAAGAAGACGGTCACGATCAGATCTCCCGGAAAACTGCCTACTGGAGGAAGACCGGGGAAGGGCATGTAGATCGCGGCTGTCAACACTCCAGCCAGAGCGACGATTGGTAATCCAATAAACAAGCTCGCATCCACTGCGTCCGGGACCACTTCCTCTTTGGCCAGTAATTTGATGGTATCTGCCAAAGGCTGGAACCAGCGAGGTCCCACACGGTTCTGCATGCGTGCGAGAAGCTTTCGATCAATCCACTCATAGGCCAAGCCAACAAACAGCAGAAAGAGGCCTCCCGGGAAGATGAGGAGCGCTATTAAACTAAGCAGAACGTCTTTTATAGTAGTCGATCCCATATTGCCTCAATGCCTCCCAAGTCAACAGCCGCTCCTTGTTCCGGCCCCGATTCAAGACCACCATGCGATCGTTGCAGGAGAAGCAGGGGTCGATGCCCGCCAGCATCATGGGGACATCCGCCAGTTGGTGTCCAACCAGGAGCTTGACCACCGACATCATGTTGCAAATTGTCGGCGTGCGCGCCCGTATTCTTTCCGGGATATCGCTGCCGTTGCTTTTAATGAAATAGAAAAGCTCGCCGCGTGGAGCTTCGACACGACTGACGGTTTCGCCCGCGTTAATGCGTCGTGGTATGCGTGTCGATAAATCCCCATCAGGCAGCGTCTCGAGGATTTCCATAATGAGCCGGTAGCTTTCGAAAAGCTCTGTAATCCGGACGAAGAACCGAGCCTCTAAATCACCCCGATTGTCTAAAATGATTCGAGCGGGGTACTTATCGTAGACCGCATATGGCGCCTCCACACGGATGTCTCGATATACGTTCGAGGCGCGCGCAGTAGGGCCAACCGTACCGAGCACTTCGGCTTGCGATCTCGTCATAACACCGATACCACGCGTACGCTGCAGGAACAGCGCATCCTTCGTGACTACCTCCAGATAATGGCGTGTCCGCTCTTCGAGAAATGAGATCGCCTCTCTGATTGCAGTCTCCTGGGCACCGTCAATGTCATATTTGACCCCTCCTAGAACATTGACGGAATAATTAACACGATTACCACTTAAGCCCTCTAACAAATCCATGATCTTTTCGCGGTCGCGCCATGAGTACATGAAAAGCGTGTCAAACCCAGCCTCGTGTGCCGACACACCAAGCCAGAGAAGGTGGCTATGAATGCGCTCGATTTCAGCCACAATGACCCGGATCGCCTGCGCGCGCGGCGGAATCTCTACACCAGCAAGCTGCTCGACACCAAGGCAAAAAGCCATGGCATGAATATGTGAACAGATCCCACATATTCGCTCCAGCATGTATAAGCTCTGCACCCAGGTTCGACTCTCTACAGCTTTTTCGATTCCGCGATGTGCGTAACCAAGCCTGACGACCACATCTGTGACAATTTCCCCATCTACCGAGATAAGAAAGTGCTCAGGCTCTTTCAGCGCGGGGTGCTGCGGCCCAATAGGAATAGTGAAAGTTTCTCTCTTACCAACTTCGCTCATCATATCTCCTGCAGTGTTACGGACTGA
Source organism: Anaerolineales bacterium (assembly GCA_004376465.1). GTDB lineage: Bacteria > Chloroflexota > Anaerolineae > Anaerolineales > E44-bin32 > E44-bin32. The sequence continues at coordinate 18,665 of SOJU01000050.1, forward strand.
GAAATCTCCTGGTCGGAAACGTCTTTCCGCATTGGGAAAATGTCCTCCGGCAAATCGTCTGGAAGGTAAAGCCGCATCTTGTTGCGCAAGCCAATCACTTCAACGCCGAACATTTCACTGAGTTCGCGTTCGAAGGCTTCAGCGCTGGGAATGATCTCTGTAAGGCTTGGAACAGATGCGTCTTTGCGCGGCACACGGATACGCAGCGTGATGACTGCTGCTGCGGTACAGAAATGGTAGAGAATTTCCAGATCCCCTTCATCCGGGCCCAGGTCAAGGCCTGTAATCGCCGCCAGGTAGCCAAGGCGTGTCACTCGCAATCCTACGACGATGGGGATGAGATCATCCACCGTGGTCAGAGCAACGTCTAAACGATTAGGCTCCGGGCGTTCGGTTTTTGTCTTAAACTCCCACTCTTCCACCAGTTGCCTGGCTATGGATAGCGCTTCCTCTGTTTTCATTTCGGTTATCTCACCTCTGCTCCAGCCTCATCTATAGAGACTTGATCACCCTCGCCGACTGCTGGCGCCTGCAAACTGGAAAGCAATTTGACGATGCCATCAATAATCGCTTCAGGGCGCGGTGGACACCCTGGTATATATGCATCGACCGGGATCACCTTTTCGATCCCGCCCAAGATGTTGTAACAATCTCGGAAAACACCGCCGGTAAGCGCACACGCGCCGATAGCAACGACAAACTTAGGCTCATGCATCTGTGAATAAATTCGTAACAATCGGTCGCGCGCCTGACGGGTAACCCCTCCAGTACAGAGCAAAACATCTGCGTGGCGAGGGCTTCCCTGTAGCTTGACCCCAAAACGCTCAAGGTCGTAGCGGGGAGTCAACGTCGCCAGGATCTCGATATCACAACCATTGCAGGACCCGCTGTTGAAATGCAACACCCATGGTGAATTGATTCGCGACCATGTCTTCATTCTTGCAAGAAGGTTTTGGAAGTAGCTATCACGTTGAACCATATCACCCACTCCTGCTCCTCAACCTAAGATCAACACCAGAAGTACGATGAACAATCCTCCAAGATATGCTCCTGTCATGAGCGATAATTGGCCGCTGCCCAACACGAGGACTCCCAGGTGAAGGATGGCGAAAAAGAGGGCCATAACGAAGAAAGGCCTGTAGCCGGGAACGGCAACTTTTGTAGGAGGGGCCTCTCCGCTGGCGTATGTGCTCGACTTCATGGGTGAGGGGCTTGCTGGACCCGCCAAACTGCGTCCGAAGCCATAGAGCACTATAGCAAATAAGACATAGGTCACGAAGACTATTGGTGGGCTAAAAAGAACTTCGCTCATATCGCTTCAAACCTCCCCACTGCAACTCCATTACATAGTTCAACAAATTTGCCCTTCGTAGATTAGCCTCCGAGGCTGGCCAATAATGCAGTGCCGGCCGGCTCAGTCAGCCAGTTCATCAGCGAAGGCCAGATTCCAATGGCGATAATCCCCAATGCCATGAGCATAAGCGGCAGCTTCATGACAGCAGGGAGCCGTTTGCCGGAGAGCACAATCGCGGATGGTTCACATCGATAGACAGCGTTTACAAGCGGTGCGTAGTACGCTAGCGAGAAGACACTATTAAGCGCTGCAAAAGCGACCACCGCTATGATCCAACCATTGTGTGTGTCAACCCCAGCAACGAAGATCTGCCACTTAGACATGAAGCCCGCGAGGGGCGGCAACCCAGCAAGACTGAACAGAGCGATGCTGAGCGTAAGCGCTGCCCATGGATAGCGTTTCGCTGCCCCGGCAAGGTCGTCGAACAGGAGCGGGCGATGGTCTCCCATGGAGATGTGCAGGGTATAGAGCATTGATCCTGCGGCCAGGAAAGCCAGCCCCTTCATCAGGCCATGGGTAAACATATGGAAGAATCCACCTTGCGCTCCGATGACGTCGCTCATGCTGAATGCAATCCCTAATCCTATTAGCATGTAGCCAACATGCACGAGGCTAGAATAGGCCAGCATCCTTTTTACTTGAGCCTGTCCTAATGCCATCAAGTTGCCGACAACCATATTCAAGATTCCAAACCCCATGAGCAGCGGGCCCCAGAAGGTCGTCACACCGGATAATGCTGAAAGCGATCGAAGCAGGGCAATAAGCCCTGCTTCGATAACAATTCCGGAGAGCATAGCGCTAATACCGCTTGGTGCTTGAGAGTGAGCATCTGGCAGCCAGGTGTGCAGCGGAACGAGAGCTGTTTTCACACCATAGCCGATCACAAATAAAATGCCGGCAGCCATTAATGCCGGCGATGACTCCGCAGTTTGACGAATCTCATCTAGATTCAATACGCCTGTTTCTGCTACCACAAGCCCTATGGCAAGGAGAACGAGGACAGAACCCGCCGCGCTCTGAACTAGGTATTTAATCCCCGCTTCTAACGAGGTGGGCAGGTCTTTGTAGAATGCAACCAGAAGGTAGGAAGTGACTGCCATCGCCTCGAACCATATCCATAAATTGAATAAGTCATTCGTACAGCCAAGCCCGATCATCACCCCGATCATCGCCACGAGCATCGCGTAATACTTCTCTTGCCCATCCTCGTTAGCCAAATAGTGACCGGAGAAGACGACCACGAAGCTGCCCAACACCATGGCAATCATGGCTAACAGCAGACTCAAACCATCGAATTTGAGGGAGATTGAGCCAACCATAAGCCTTGAAATACCGTTCAGCTGCAGATCTTGTGCTGCCAAAACGAAAGCCACCCATGTCGCCGCCAGCGCAAGGAGTGCAGTTCGTTGAGCGAAGATCCCGCGTGATTTGCCCAGATGACCGATAAAGTAGACCAACGGGGATGTGATCAGCGGCAATACGATAATCCAGGCCCAAACAGGTACGGTCATATCACACTCCAATAAACAAAAGGGCAAAAAGAACGCTCAACATGCCGACGATTCCGAGAATGTTCCAATTGAGCTGCCCTGTCTGTGTAAGATGCAGCGCGGCGGAGAGATTCTTTGTCCCGTTGATGATCCCCTGGTTCAACTGCTCAAACCCCAGCCCTTTCTCGATAATTCGCGCGACCGGTCGCAGTAAGTTTTTAATTCCTGCCAGGGGTTCCCTCAGAATCCAGACCCCAATCCCCAATGCGATCACAGCAAGGGAGACCCATGTCGCGGGCGCTAAGACAATTTCCTTTGCCAGCTCGAAAGTTCCAATTGCGTGGATACCGTGAAACGGGAGAGTCTGTGCCATAAGATCACTCAAGACCCCCGCCAGCAACCATGTCGTGAACACCCCAATAGCGAGCGCGGAGAGAGATACCCGCATCCACAAAAGTCCGTCATGGATGGGTTTTTCCCCGTGACTCTGCCCATAGAAAACCATGAAGACCATGCGTGACACGTACAGCGCCGTTAACCCGACGCCCAACAGCATGCCGATGTATGCCCACATCGGACCATGTATAAACCCCTCTTCGAGGATCAATTCCTTGCTGAAGAATCCGTTCGCTATCGGCAGACCAACGAGCGCGAGCGAGCCAATGACGAACACCGTAAACACGAAGGGCATTGATTTCCTGAGACCGCCCATCTGCCGCATATTACGTGTGCCAACTGCGGGGATCACCGCACCAGCGCATAAAAAGAGCAATGCCTTGAAAATCGCATGGCTGAGGAGATGGAACTGACTGGCGAATACCGCACCGACGCCGACAGCAAAGAACATATAACCGAGCTGGCTGATCGTTGAGTAGGCGAGCGCTCGCTTGAGATCGGCCGCGACGAGAGCCATCAAAGCCCCCAACAAAGCTGAGATCATACCTACAACCAGGACGCTCGTCGTCCACCCAGGCACAATTTCAAAGGCTGGGAAAAATCGCGCCACAAGGTATACGCCTGCATTGACCATCGTCGCTGCATGGATCAGAGCGGACACCGGGGTCGGCGCTTCCATGGCATCGGGCAGCCAGGTATGCAGCGGCACTTGAGCAGATTTTGCAATTGCCGCGGCGAGGAAGCAGAAAGCGAGCAGGACCAGGACGTTAAAAGGCAAGCTTTCCGCTTCTGCCAGGAAAGCATTGATCTGGTAGCTGCCGACGAATGAGTTGATGATGAGCGCTCCAACCAGCAAACCGATGCCGCCTAGCTGAGTTATGATCAGGGCTTTAATGCCGGCTGCGACTGCTTTCGGGTCATCGTTATGGAATGAGATGAGCGCGTAGGAACAGAACGCCGTGATTTCCCAGAAAAGGAACATCAGCAGCAAGCTGCCCGAGATACCCAACCCAGCCATCGCTCCGATGAAGAACATAACCAGGGCGTAATAGCGCCCAAGCTGCTCATTTCCCTTCATGTAATCGATGGAGAAAATGACCGCCAGGCTCCCGACTACGTTGGCGATAACTGCCAGGAGAACCCCGAGAGCGTCAGGCACAAATGTAAAAACGCCAAAAGCGCTGCCCATGGGGATGCTTAAAACGGGCTGATCGCTCGTGAACCACAGCAAAACGACAGCGGAAATACCTGCTGCGACCGAAATTATTGATGCTATTGTATGTTGCAGCTTCGGACGTTCATCACCCGACAGCAATACCAATAGCGCGCCGATCCATGGAAGTCCGATTGTGAGAGTGACCAAGAGTGCAGCCATGACTCATCCTCTCAGGGAAGAAAGATCATTGGTATCGAGTGTGCCAACTTGACGGCGAATTTGGATGGCGAAGGCCATACCTATGACGGCGACAATGGTGTCGGCGACAATTACGGTAATGGCCATGCTTTGCGTGAGGTACAGTTGGCCACTTTTATTGCCTGCTGTAATCAACCCCAGGACAGTCGCCTTCACAAGAATTTGAAGCATGATCACGACCTTGATCAAATTACGGGTCGTAAGCAGTCCATAGAACCCTACTGCGACTAACCCTGTGACGCCCAGCAGGCAGATATTCACCGGCGAGAAGTTCATCTTATTTTTTTATCCTTTGCTTCAAATCTCGATCTCTTTCTTTATCGTTAAGAGCCGCGAGCACGAACCCATCGCCCGGAATCAGACCGATTTCGATAGCAGTTAGATGGGCGGGTCTACTTCTGGAACCGCCGTTATTTCCATCTCCTGTAAATCCCGTTCCCGTTCTGCAGCGACTTCATCAACCATGGATTGCTGCAGAGGAGCCTTAGCTTCCGCCAAAATGCCAACAAGCCCAAGAACGCCAGAATAAATCAGGACAACCTGAACCAGCAGATCGAGGCTGCGATCCTCCCAGAAAACAGCAGTTAAACTCGTGTCAGATACGGATGAGATTGATGTTCTGATAGGCAGAACGAAATAAATCAGGAGAAGACCTGAAAACACTATAAGACCCCAGGCGAGAGGTTTTGGTACAAGCGACCGCTCGCCAATACCTTCTCCCCCGGCGACGCTGATCGCGAAAACGAATAACACCGTGACCAGACCTGCCCCTACGCTTAGCTCAATTACCGCTACCTGAGGCGCACCGAGTAAATAGATCACAATAGAAAGGAGCACGCTAACTCCAGCCAACCAAATTGCCGATCGCAATAGACTATCCGCGCGCAGGGATTGGATGGCGGAGAAGATCGCCGCGCCGACCAGTAGTCCATAGATCAAGGTCTCTAGCATCGCTTACTCCAGTGTGTCGATCGTCGGCATTGTTTTTCCGAGACCCCTTAACAGCCTGTTGTTTGTTTTATGTTATGCCCTCTGTTACACAGAAACGGTATCTCTTTCGGTCAGGTTGGAAGCTTCGATGCTACAAACCGAGATCTACCGTTTGTAGATGTTCACCCTATTCGTTTCATGCGCAGTATAGAAGGCTGCGGTAACAACAGCGGTCGCAGGTGGGTCACAAGTTGGTAACAGGCTCAGGTGACTTCTATTGGGGATTGTGTAAAAGGAGTATTTGATCGTTTTATGGCAGATGAGATCCGCGCGGAGATCGGTTAGGCTTCGAAGGCGTAGCCTACTCCTGAAATCGTAATGAGATGTACGGGTTCTGACGGATTGATTTCAATTTTCCGCCGTAAACGGTAGACCAGCTGCTTGAGCATTACCCTATCCCCTCCATTAGAACCCCATACCGAATCGATGATGGAAACTGAAGTGAGCACCTGGCCGCAGTTCAGCATTAAAACTTCCAGAAGGCGACTTTCTAACTGAGTAAGCTGGATGTTGTCTCCGTTGCCTATGCACACCTCATTCCTGGCTGGATCAAGCACGAAGTTCCCTGCACTCTGTGGACCAGGGAATACAGGAGCGGATTTCGCTCGACGCAGAACAGCCTCGGCGCGGGCAACAAGCTGACGGGGACTGAACGGTTTTACGATGTAGTCATCCGCGCCGAGTTCCAATCCTTTAACGACATCCTCTTCCTCGCCGCGGACACTAAGAATAATGATCGGGGTATCGCCTTGATCACGAATACTCTTACAGACACTCAAACCGTCCAATTTCGGCAGGTTCAGATCCAAGATGATGATATCGGGATCATCGGCTTCCCATCTTTCCAGCGCTGACCGCCCGTCATGGGCTGTGATCACATCGAAACCGGCCCGACGCATCGTGAATGACACAACATCTGACAAAGCGAGATCATCATCTACAATGAGAGCCTTCATCCCGGTCCTCCACCGCAAGGGAGTTCAAACCAAAAGATGGATCCCCCGTCTGGGCGACCTTCGACGCCCACCTCGCCGCCATGTTCCTCGATGATGGCCTTCACGACAGATAATCCAAGACCAACGCCATAATGCGCCTCATCGTGGGCTTCCAAACGAACGAAACGGCGGAAGACATCCTCACGATCCTTAGGTGGTATACCCGGCCCGCGGTCAGATACAGAGACCCGCAGCACGTCATCAAGCCCGTGCTCGAGCGTCAGATGAACAGGTGCACTTAACGGGCTGTATTTACTCGCATTCGACAAGAGATTCACCAAGACTTGGGTCAAACGAGTTGGATCGACTCTGACTTCAGGGATCTGGCCCTTGATATTCAGATGAAGTTCTTGCTTACGTCGATCGAGCAAGGGCTGCATCATATGAACGGCATCGGTGATGATATCGTTGAGATCCGTATGGCGCCGCCGAATCTTGAAGCGCCCCGCCTCGATGCTCATGCTTTCAAGCAGATTGTCTATGAGCGCTTGAAGACCGGTAACGCTCATATGTATGGAATTCAGTAATTTACTAATATCGTCTTTTGATAGATCATCAAGTTCATCTAGAAGCAGCTCGACTGGAGCACTGATGGCCGAGAGAGGGGTAAGAAATTCATGTGAGATGTTCGCCAAGAAATACGAACGGAAATTCCTGACGGCTCCTTTCTCGGTGATGTCGCGCAACACCAATGCCGATTCGCTGGCATCGTGATCTTTCTGGACTAGTTCCGCGTTCGTAACCGAGAGCGTCTTCTGGTGGCCGTCGTGGGTGACAATCTCAATCTGCTGCATCCCTCCAGGATGTGGAAGCTGATCCGAGAACTTGGGTGCGCCCTCGGGTACTACGAAAATCACGTCGAGCGGTTCATTCAGTGCATCCTCTTGCGAGCAACCGGTGATACGCTCTGCGCCCTGGCTGAAGGACGTAATTTGACCGTGGCTGTCCATGGTAACGATCCCTTCCACGATGGAGTGGATCAATGCTTCTGACCACGCTTTCTCCTGCGTTAGGTCCTCTAGCATAGTGCCTAAATTATTGCGGCTTTCTTCAAACGCTTGGGCTAATGTTGCAATTTCACTTGGCTGCTCTGGGCACGGCACAGGCGTGCTCAGATTACCCTCGCTGATATTCGTCGCCGCTGAAGTCAATAGCAATAATGGTGCAGTTAATTTTCGAGCATATTCCCCGGCGAGGAGCGAGCTGACAACAATGACAACAAAGGTGCTGATGAGCATAATCAGGAGCCCTCGACTCTCTGCGGAGACCATGCTCTCAACGGACAAAGCTGTTTCAATATAAGCCGTAATTCCATCATCCCTGCTGTCAAGATGGGAAAGAGCACCTTGATAGTGGATGCCAGCGAGTGTGAAACCAGTCTGTAAAGGTATATTCGCATCCTCAGCCCCCCCGTGCCCCTCAAATTGGACTGTCTCGGGGAGACTCGGCATACTCGAGGCAACCCTTCTCCCGTCTAGCATCACGCTCTGAATAAATCCGGACGCAGACGCCAGTTGAGATACAAATTCATCATCAAGGTAGACACCAAGCGTCACATAACCCAGCAACTGGTTATTGATATCATCAAACACTTGTTGATGAACTACTGACACCAACCGAGGTTCTGTGTCTAAGACTTCCAAAGAAGAGCGCTGGCTACTCACCAGAAGATCCATGCAAAGATTCGGAGAGGAGTCAAGAGTTAGCGGATGACAATCCGCGTCATATGCAAATAAAATATCGAGATCGACACTCGATTGATAGACCCGCAAGTACTCACGCAATCGCTCTGTGCTGCCCTTAATCATGTACTTTCGCAAAGTGGGGCGTTGGGAGGTCAGATTCCCTAGATCCACAAGACGGTCCTGCTCGTTTCCAAGCAATGTTCGGGTAATTTGCGAACCGTCAGCTAAACGAGACCAGGCTTGCTGCTGCAGCTCGGAGCGAATGATCAAGTAGGCGGGAATACCGGCAGCAATAGTCGTTGCGATGATGACCACAACAAAGGCAAGCCTGAATTGAGAGGTTATGCTCTGGGAGTAGGCGCGTTTCCAAATAGGCATGATGGTAATTTAAATCCTGTTATTATCATTTCCTAATGAAGACCGCAGATTGGTAACTCTCGGTTCCTGGAGCTTCGGGGGTTTGGAATAACCGACGAGCATTTGAGGACTGAATGGGATAAATGTTGGTTCGGCCACGTAATTGATGCCCTCCCTATAGAACCCGGCGGCATCTCACGATACTTTTGAGGGTATGAACACCCTCAGTTTTTGTCGTGCGTACCGGGTACAAAAAAGCATTTCCAAGGATGACCCAATGTAAAATTGAACCTTTTATGATCGTAAATGCCCTTACGCCACATAGCAAGTAACATTTGGATGTAATTGTTGAACTCCTGAGAGACATACGTCCCGGTCACAAGGCCATGAAATTTAATTGACTGGTTCTGTAGCCTTAGGCGATCAAAGTTGCAGAAGACCTAAACAAGCAGCCTTAGTACCGTGTAAGCACCTAATGCAGTGGACATCCCCCCAGAAGCCAGTGTCAATTTCCCTGTAGACAATCGTTTAATCGGGATAGGGGGAAACCTCACGGCTCCCCCCTCCCACACCACCGGACATGCGGGTCCGCATCCGGCGGTTCGTCAAACATAACGCAGTGAGCAGTATCGTTCG